>NZ_JAWOTS010000006.1:0-292766 GCF_033338975.1 Vibrio sp. Vb0349
GTTCTTTTAGTTGTTGATTTCATAACACTCTCCAATTTTGGGGGTGGAAAGTGTCAACCTTATTTAGGACGGCACAGTAGATACAAAAAAGGCTTGGTTTTCACCAAGCCTTTTTCTGTTCAGTCATAGTAATACATCAAAGAATTACTTAGTACCGAAGATCTTATCACCTGCATCGCCTAGACCCGGAACGATGTAGCCTTTGTCATTAAGCTTCTCATCGATTGCCGCAGTGTATAGCTCAACATCTGGGTGTGCTTTTTCTAGCGCTTCAATACCTTCTGGTGCAGCAACAAGTACCAGCACTTTGATTTGGTTACAACCTTTCTCTTTTAGGAGATCGATAGTAGCAATCATAGAACCACCTGTTGCAAGCATTGGGTCAACAACAAGCGCAATACGCTCCTCGATGTTTGAAGCAAGCTTGTTGAAGTAAGGAACTGGCTCAAGCGTTTCTTCATCACGGTAAATACCCACAACACTGATACGTGCGCTTGGCATGTGCTCAAGAACTCCATCCATCATGCCTAGACCTGCACGTAGGATTGGCACTACGGTTACTTTTTTACCTTTAATCTGGTCTACTTCTACCGGACCGTTCCAACCACCAATGGTCACTTTTTCTGTTTCAAAGTCTGACGTTGCTTCGTAAGTAAGTAGGCTACCGACCTCAGTCGCTAACTCACGAAAACGTTTTGTGCTGATGTCACCTTCTCTCATTAGACCAATTTTATGTTTTACTAGAGGGTGCTTTACTTCAACAACTTTCATGTCCATCTCCGGCTATAGTTGGCAATATTTAAACAAACCTTCAGATTATACATGATTTTCACAGGGATATCAGGATAAATCACTAAAGAAAAAAACAGACGCAAACGTTTGCTATCTATGTTTAAGCACTGTTAGAATAGCGCCGTTTTCATATCCAACTTAATACCGAGGACTTCCCTGTGAGTGGTAACAACTCTTCTCTTAGCTATAAAGACGCTGGTGTAGATATTGATGCAGGCAACGCGCTTGTGGATCGTATTAAGGGTGCGGTAAAACGTACTCGTCGCCCTGAAGTTATGGGTGGTATCGGTGGTTTTGGCGCGCTATGCGAATTGCCAACTAAATACAAACAACCTGTACTGGTTTCTGGTACTGATGGCGTTGGCACAAAACTTCGCCTAGCACTGGATATGAACAAGCACGACACGATTGGCATCGACCTAGTGGCAATGTGTGTAAATGATCTTATCGTGCAAGGCGCAGAGCCACTGTTTTTCCTAGATTACTACGCAACAGGCAAACTAGACGTTGATACCGCAGCGGATGTTGTTTCAGGTATCGCAGAAGGGTGTGTTCAAGCAGGTTGTGCCCTAATTGGTGGCGAAACTGCGGAGATGCCGGGCATGTATGAAGGCGAAGACTACGACGTAGCTGGTTTCTGTGTTGGCGTAGTAGAAAAAGAAGACGTGATTGACGGCACGAAAGTCGCTGCTGGTGATGCACTTATCGCTGTTGGCTCAAGCGGCCCACACTCAAACGGTTACTCCCTTATCCGTAAGATCCTAGAAGTATCTGGTGCAGATAAGAGCGAAGAGCTAGCAGGCCGCACTATTGGTGAGCACCTACTAGAACCAACAAAAATTTACATCAAGTCAGCACTTAAGATGATTGAGAAACACGACATCCATGCGATTTCTCATATCACTGGTGGTGGTTTCTGGGAAAACATCCCACGCGTACTGCCTGAAGGCACGAAAGCAGTTATCGATGGTAACAGTTGGGAATGGCCAGTTATCTTCAAGTGGCTACAAGAGAAAGGCAACGTCGACACACACGAAATGTACCGCACATTCAACTGTGGTGTAGGTCTAATCGTCGCACTACCGAAAGACCAGGCAGACGCAGCAGTTGCTCTTCTTAAAGAAGAAGGCGAAAACGCGTGGGTGATTGGTCAAATCGCACAAGCAGACGCGAACGAAGAGCAAGTTGAAATCCAATAATTTGCAAATCGAGCTCAAAAGATAAGAAGAATGAGGACACTAGATGACTAGGTCCTCATTTTGCTATCTAGAACACTAAAAACCATTCTATTAGTAGGTAGTTTAGAAGCTACATAACTCCAACCTACAATACCAAGGCGCTCTCGACATCATGAAAAACCATACCCTAAAAAACTTTGTGGTCCTCATCTCGGGTAACGGAAGTAACCTGCAAGCTATCTTGGAAGCTTGCGAAGACAGCATGCCAAACGCACGAGTGGCAGCCGTGTTCTCTAACAAAGCAGATGCTTTTGGTTTAGAACGTGCAAAAAAGTTTGATGTAGACGGTCACTTTGTCGACCCTAAAGCATTCAGCTCGCGTGAAAGCTTTGATGCAGAGCTAATGAGTCAAATAGATGAATACCAACCAGACGTGATTATTCTTGCTGGTTACATGCGCATTCTGAGCAGCGCATTTGTTTCTCATTACATGGGTAAGATGATCAATATCCACCCTTCTCTTCTACCAAAATATCCTGGGCTACACACACACCAGAGAGCAATTGATGCTGGCGATAAAGAACATGGTACGAGTGTGCACTTTGTAACGGAAGAGCTTGATGGTGGCCCTGTCATACTGCAAGCAAAAGTTCCTGTGTTCGAAGACGATGATGCTAGTGTACTTGCGGCACGTGTTCAGGCGCAGGAGCACCGAATCTACCCTATGGTGGCTAAGTGGCTGGTAGACGAGCGGTTGATCATGAAGGATGGTAAAGCCTATTTGAATGGCGCAGAGCTTGGCGTACATGGGTACGCCTCAGATGAGTAGCCCTGAATAATAAACTCCAAGCACAAAAGAGCAGCCTGAGGGCTGCTCTTGGTTGTTTTAATACTTATAAACTTGATTCAAGAAAGCCGTAGTTAGACTAGAAACCTAAAACCCAACATTCTAAAAAATCCCATAACCACTTGAGTAACATAACACTCGGAAAGTAGATTCTGAATCTGGTTCGTTCTTCACCGTTCAGACTGACGAGGTGTTTTATGAGAAATTTCTATCAGTTACGTCTTTACAGCAAGCCTTAGCGAGACTAGGACTCTACTACCAGCACTCTAGAAAGTAAGAATGCTCATCCGTATCCGCCCTCGGTTTAAAACGCATAAAAATAAAGCTCGCGATTAAGCGAGCTTTATTTTTATATTCAGAGTAAGAGACCATCACTCTAACGGTTCGGTTGGCGCTTGATTGCCCGGCTTAGCCGCCGCAAACGGCACATTTACCAGTTCAGAGGCATTATTTTTGACTAGTTCACCTAGGTGAAACAAGCCGTATTCGCCAGGTTTCATACGCTGCCAAGCTTCGTTGCCCGTCAAAGGTTGAGTTGCGATCACAGAAACGATGTCGTGTGGCGTTGTTTCTTCTTGGAAGTTAATTTCCACATCTTCATCAAGCAACGCGGCTTTTCCAAACGGTGCGCGTCTTGTGATCCAATACAAATGATTGGTGCAATACGTCATTACATACTCACCATCACTCAGAAGCATGTTAAATACACCCTTCTCTTTTAGCTCATCACAACATTTAGCAACATATAAGAATACCGACTCCATATCCTTTGGTGGCTCAGGATATCGATCTTCCATTTGCTTCAATAACCAGCAAAATGCCAGTTCACTATCTGTCTCACCGACAGGTCGATGTCGACCTGTATGCAAGTCTTGGTAGCCAGAGAGCTGACCGTTATGCGCAAACGTCCAATACCTACCCCACAGCTCACGTGTAAAGGGATGAGTATTTTCTAAATTAACACCACCACGATTCGCCTGTCGGATATGACTAACGACCGCACGACTTTTGATGGGATAATTTTGTACCAACTCTGCTATTTTAGACTCACAACTTGGCTTGGGATCTTTGAAGGTTCGAAAGCCCTTCCCTTCGTAGAAGGTGATCCCCCATCCGTCACGGTGTGGGCCGGTTCGACCTCCACGCTGCATGAGCCCAGTAAAACTGAAACAAATATCCGTTGGAACATTAGCGCTCATACCGAGCAATTCACACATGGTTTAAAAAACTCCCTAACAACACAGCTCGAAACGGTGGCCGTAAACGATTATTCCATCTCTTTTTCGATCAACTGAATGATGATATGAATAATCTTAATATGAATTTCCTGAATGCGGTCTGCATAACCAAAGTGTGGCACGCGGATTTCAATATCTGCAAGGCCTGCCATTTTGCCGCCATCTTTACCTGTTAGCGCAATCGTCTTCATGCCTTTCGCTTGTGCTGCTTCAATCGCTTTCAGGATGTTACCTGAGTTACCTGACGTCGACAGACCAAACAGTACGTCACCTTTTCGACCAACCGCTTCTACATAGCGTGAAAACACGAAGTCATAACCAAAGTCATTACTCACACAAGAAAGGTGGCTTGGATCTGAAATAGCAATACCAGCATAGCCAGGACGATTTTCTCGGTAACGGCCTGTTAGCTCTTCGGCAAAGTGCATTGAATCACAGTGAGAACCACCGTTACCACACGACAATACTTTACCATCTTGCTTGAATGAGTCAGCAATCATTTTCGCCGCTGCTTCGATTTGCGCAATGTTATGGTCATCGCTTAAAAATTTGTTGAGCACTTCAGCAGCTTCGTTTAATTCACTTCTAATCAGATCATGGTACATAAGACGTTCTCTTTATTATTTCGGCTTCAGTCAGCTCTTGACTCACTGAGCAAATTGTTCTGATACCAATTTGGTATCGGACATTTCATAAACCTGAACTCGGGTTTGATTACTCTGAGTTTACCCACAAACGAGAATTAGTGTCGATAGTGAACCAACAGATTTAGATTAGTGATGGTAATAAACTTGTCAACTTGCTCATGAAACCATCACTCAAATCTCAACTTTAGAATTTTAACTCTACTTAGATCACTTTTTATCCAATCTTATGTTTTACATTTCCTTAATATTTTGATTACACTTAAACCAACTGGTTAGACCTCTTACCTAACATGCAGACGTACAAAACTTATAAAGTCTGAAAAGGAAAATATATATGGACATCTTGCTCTCAATCATCACGATGGCGATCGTGCTAGGCATTACGCTCTACCACCGCATGTCTCTCGTGAAATCTATTAGCTTACTCACCGCGGCCATGCTGGCTCTTACAGTAGCAGGTACTGTCGGCGTTATTGGTTGGGCTATTTACGTTCTCGCCGCAGCTGTGCTCGCGGTTCCTGGCGTACGTCAGTCTTTAATTAGCCGCAAAGCGTTAGTGCTTTTCAAGAAAGTGCTGCCAGCTATGTCTCAAACCGAAAAAGAAGCGTTAGACGCGGGTACCGTCTGGTGGGAAGCCGAACTATTTAAAGGCAAACCAGAGTGGCAAAAGCTACACGCGATTCAAGCACCTAAGTTAAGTGCAGAAGAACAAGCCTTTTTAGACGGCCCTGTGAATGAAGTGTGCGCCATGGTGAGTGATTTCCAAGTGACCCATGAACTCGCGGACTTACCGCCAGAAGTTTGGCAATATCTGAAAGATCATAAGTTCTTCGCCATGATCATTAAGAAAAAGTACGGTGGTCTTGAGTTCTCAGCATACGCGCAATCACTAGTACTACAAAAACTAACGGGTGTTTCTGGCGTTCTATCGTCTACCGTTGGTGTTCCTAACTCTTTAGGCCCTGGTGAGCTACTGCAACACTATGGTACTGAAGATCAAAAAAATCATTACTTACCGCGTTTAGCTGAAGGTAAGGAAATCCCTTGTTTCGCCTTAACGAGCCCAGAAGCGGGTTCTGACGCAGGCTCTATTCCAGATTACGGTGTGGTCTGTAAAGGCGAATGGGAAGGAAAAGAAGTACTGGGTATGCGCCTGACTTGGAACAAGCGCTACATCACCCTAGCGCCAGTCGCAACGGTACTAGGCTTAGCATTTAAACTTCGCGATCCTGAAGGTTTGCTAGGCGACAAAGAAGATCTTGGCATCACTTGTGCGCTTATCCCAACTGATGTCAAAGGTGTTGAGATTGGTAACCGACACTTCCCACTCAATGTGCCATTCCAAAATGGTCCAACGCGCGGTAAAGACATCTTTGTTCCTATCGATTTCATTATCGGTGGCGAAAAAATGGCGGGCCAAGGTTGGCGTATGCTGGTTGAGTGTCTGTCGGTTGGACGTGGTATCACGCTACCTTCAAACTCAACAGGTGGCATCAAAACTGCGGCAATGGCAACCGGTGCTTACTCACGTATTCGCCGTCAGTTCAAACAGCCGATCGGCCATATGGAAGGAGTTGAAGAACCATTAGCACGCTTGGGTGGTAATGCTTACGTGATGGATGCAGCAAGCAACTTAACCGTTGCGGGTATCGACTTAGGTGAAAAGCCATCAGTAATCTCAGCTATCGTGAAGTATCACTGTACGCACCGCGGCCAGCAAAGCATCATCGATGCAATGGACATCGTAGGCGGTAAAGGTATCTGTATGGGACCTTCTAACTTCCTAGCTCGTGGTTACCAAGGTGCGCCAATCGCAGTAACGGTTGAGGGTGCTAACATTCTAACACGCTCAATGATCATCTTTGGCCAAGGCGCAATCCGTTGCCATCCGTACGTTCTTGAGGAAATGAACGCGGCGTATTCTGAAGCAAGTAATGCTGTCGAGAAATTTGATAAAGCGCTTGCTGGTCACGTGAGCTTTACAATGAGTAACCTAGTGCGCAGTATCTGGTTTGGTTTGAGCGACGGTCTGGGCTCTTCATCACCAACCAAAGATGCAACCAAGCGTTACTACCAACAATTGAACCGTTACAGTGCAAACCTTGCTCTGCTATCGGATATCTCAATGGCAGTGCTAGGTGGCTCTTTGAAGCGTAAAGAGCGTCTATCAGCACGTCTTGGTGACATTCTAAGCCAGCTATATTTGAGCTCTGCGACGTTGAAACGTTTTGAGCAAGATGGCCGTCCGGTCGAAGATTTACCATTAGTACACTGGGGTCTACAAGACAGTTTGAAACAAGCGGAAGTGGCAGTAGATGAATTCTTAGCAAACTTCCCGAACAAAGTAATTGGCCGTGCGCTACGCGTATTAATCATGCCATTTGGTCGCGTACGCAAAGCACCAAGCGATAAACTAGACAGTAAAGTGGCGCGCATTCTACAAACGCCAAGTGCAACGCGCTCACGCATTGGTCGCGGTCAATACCTTGAACCAACCGAGCACAACGCAGCAGGTAAGATTGAACTTGCACTATCAGTCATTCTTCAAGCTGAGCCTGTGTTTGACAAAGTATGTAAAGCGCAGGGTAAGCGTCGCCCATTCTTACGTTTGGATATGATTGCTCAGGAAGGGCTAGAGCAAGGCTTTATCACGCAAGAAGAAGCCGATCTACTCAGAGAAGCGGAACAGCATCGTCTAGATACAATCAACGTTGACGATTTTGAGCCGGAACTGCTTGCCGCAAAGCCGCTATACCCTCAGATGGATAGTGTCGCGTAACTCTAGAATCTGAGACCACAAACGGGAGTATCAGCTCCCGTTTTTTATTGCTTCCAGAATCGGATTCATAACACCTCACACTACAAAGCCCCCCTGCGCAATAAAATCCTCGCACTCCAATCTTTCCCCCGATTTCCAGTGATAACTAACTCACAGACGTTCCAACTAAGCGGTGTATACTTTAAGTAACTCACTCACATATATGGTAAATCCGTTGGCTAAAATATTACTCGCACAGTGGTTCCCAGGGCTTGTTCAGCTTAAGCATTATCAAAAAGAATGGTTTGTTAACGACTTTAGAGCCGCCTTTTCTGTTGTCGCGGTTGCACTGCCAGTTGCCATAGCTTACGCACAGTTAACTGGTGTATCCGCAATTGTCGGTCTGTATTCGTGTGTACTGCCAATGTTGGTTTACGCCATGATGGGCACATCTCGACAACTCATTGTCGGACCCGATGCAGCAACCTGTGCAGTGATTGCTGCTGTTGTGACACCACTTGCCGCAGGTGACCCCACAAAACATTGGCAGTTGGTTATGACCATGACAGCGATGACGGGGATTTGGTGTGTACTGGCAAGTCGTTTCAAGCTAGGGGTATTTGCAGATTTCCTTTCTCGTCCGATTCTTTTGGGTCTACTCAACGGTGTTGCTCTCACAATTATCGTTGGTCAGTTTGCGAAAGTAGTCGGTTTGAAATACGAGCAACGTTATTTACTGGAACGTTTATGGGAAGCTCCACAACGATTAACCGATCTTCATTGGCCTACTGTAACTCTGAGTATCGTGACAGTTGTCGTTTATTTGCTCACCAAACGCTACCGACCAACTTGGCCTGCTGCCATGCTAGCGATCCTCGTAACTACTGCGTCAGTTTGGTTTTTCCATTTACAAGACATGGGCGTATCGGTTGTCGGACTCACTCAAGGTGGCTTCCCTCAGTTTCAAACACCGGAATTTGAGCTAGGTGAAGTTCGTGAACTAGTGGTCCCGGCGCTCAACCTTGCGATTGTCAGTTTTGTTAGCATGATGCTCACCGCCCGCAGTTTCGCGGCTAAAAACGGTTATGATATTGATGCAAATAAAGAGTTTCAGGCGTTGGGTTTTGCCAACATTGCCTCAGCGTTTTCACAAGGTTTCGCGATAAGCGGCGCTGACTCACGCACAGCCGTTAATGATGCAAATGGTGGTAAATCTCAATTAGTTTCGATTGTCGCTGCAATCACCATTGCCATTATTGCGGTATTTATTTACGAGCCTTTACAGTTCATCCCTATCGCTTCACTTGGTGTTGTATTGATCATTGCGTCCCTATCGCTGCTCGATCTTAAAGCAATTTGGAAATTAAAATCTCGTGACAAAGATGCATTTTATCTGGCCATCATTACTTTTATTTCTGTGTTGATCGTGGGTGTAATACCGGGGATCACTTTGGCGGTATTGCTAGGGCTGTTTCAATTTTTACGGATTGTCATGCGACCGAGTGATCAGCTACTTGGCTTGGATGAAAAAGGTACCATTCGGACCATCGACGACTCAGGAAAAGCTTCGCCTATTCCTGGAATGGTGATTTACCGCTTTAACTCACCGCTAACTTACTTCAATGCTCCTTACTTTAAACGTAGAGTGTTAGAGCAGGCAGAGCATCACAAAGACGCAAGTTGCGTTGTCATCGACGCCGTATCGAGCTTTACTCACTTGGATCTCAGTGTGATGGCAACACTGGCAGATATTCACAATACTTTGAAAAAGAGAGGTGTACGCTTAATCCTCGCAGGAAGGAAACGACGTCTTCGTCAATGGTGTGAGCTTACTGGTATCAGCACCAGTGAAGGAGGCATCTTACTGCGAGCTGATATGTACCTTGCCATTAAACTTAGTGGCTGTTACATCAGTGCTGTGGGTGAGGGACAAATTCCTACTGTTCAAAAAGAGCCTGATTTAGAGCAGCCACCCAAACCAATTCCAGAAGTGGCTTAAATACAAATTTAATATAGAAAACAGGAAATTAAACTCCTGTTTTCTAGTGCTTATCTTCACAGCTGAATACGTGTTACGCCTTTGGCTTAAACTTTTTTGTCATCCCTTGGCTTTTAGGAGCCACCAGCCTATAACCAAGCTTTTCGTAAAAGACCGGTTCATCAGCAATCATAGAAACGTAAGAGCCTTCAAGTGCAACAGAAGAAAGATAACCGTCGATGTATTCCATGACTTTTCTACCTAAACCGTTGCCTTGATAATCAGAATCAACGGCAACGTCGACAATTTCGAAGTTACACGCCCCGTCACCAACAACCCGACCCATTGCAATGAGCTTTCCTTCATCCCGAACAGATACGCCATATAACGAATTGGGTAGACCAATTTCAGCAGCTTTCAACGATTTGGGTGATAGCCCGGCTTTGATACGCATATCACAGTATTCTTTCGGGCTTGGCACATGCTCTTCATATCTTATTGTCATTATGTACTACTCCTTTGTATCACCTTGGAGCTTACATAACTAAACTGTATAAATAAACAGTTAAACGTTGGAAAGATGTTCCCATTAAGCACACAAAGTATCGGGTCTAGAAAAGAACCCGCCGACAACTCTGACGCCATAATAGATATAAGTTGCTCTGAAGCTAGACATTCCTTTTTCTAAACATGTTTCTCTCAACAACGTATCCGCATGCTTTCGAGCACTTTGAGGCAACACCTCTTCCCTCATGAGTTGGTAAAGAGCATCATGTACTAAAGAAGCTTTCATAATGTTTTTTGTGTCTAACGCTGGCCCACTCGCTCCATCCCATGCATAGCCCTTTTTAATCGTTAACACGCCTTGTTTGGACAAACTAAGAAAAGGGCTGTCATACGCCTGACTCACTGAAATGTGAGTCTCAATCTTTTCTTCAGAATGGAGAGTGTATTTATACTTCTGACGCTTTTTGTATTTCATCAGAGACCTCGCGTTTACTTATTCTTATTTATCACGCACAGCTGAATATTTATCCAGAAACCCTACAAGATCGGCTCTTGTTATTATGGCGTACTACCTATTACAAAGCCCAAATCAATATGAATAGAACTCCATGCAATCAATAAAGCCAGAACCCCTGACTTTATTGATCAAAATTCAACCAGAAACCCTTATTCTGAAGGAAGTCTACTCAATTTTTTATGGATATCTTCTACAAAATTGGCTTGTTCACTTGGAGAAACCTCTAGAACATAATGAAAAAACGGACTTGTATGCTCAGTAATTTTATACTCTTCACTTAACAGCTTAATTACTTGTTCATGATTAAATCGTGCGGAGACTAAGCCACTCTCGGTTTCTTGAGTTATAACTATATAGTGAGCGGTTGGAAAAACCGTAAACCTTCCTTCGACAGGAAACCAGGGAGCAAAAGAAATAATCTCGTCATCAATTATGTATGCTTGAGGTTTACTGACATAAGTGTAAGGGTACTTTTCATCTAAATAGGGTCTTGCTGTATCAAACAAGCCATCATAATAAGTTGGTATTTCTACTTTTTGGATTTTACTTAAGGGATCGAAAGTGAAGGTATCAAGTGATTTTAAATTATTACTTCCCGAATCTGGATTATTAACACCATTATCAATAGAAGAACAACCTACAATTATCACTGCACAAAAAAAAGCTAAAATTTTATTCATTATTTCTTTTATCTTTAATTGATTGTTTTGAAAGTTAGTCACATTAAAAATGCAACCAATTTAGAAAGTAAAAATGATATATTATTTATATAAAATCCCAAACATATATTTGAATACAGTAAACTTAAATATTCATAATTTATCCATTTTTCTTCTTCCAACTTGGTAACTTGATAAAAAAACGGAGCCGATTGGCTCCGTTTCTCGCTTTATGTGTTACTACTATTTCTTTGGTACTTCTAATTGCATCTCTGGCATGGCATCGCGCTTCGCTTTAATTTTGCGCCAGACTATCCATGCAATGATCACAATCAGCAGCATTATCAAATTACCCACCGCGATAATAATCATGCTGCGCTTACGCTCAGCCTCTCGCTCAGCGATAATTTGCTTTTCCATTTCAATACGGCGCTGTTCGGCTAATTCAGCTTCTTTTGCAATTCGAGCAGCTTCTAGATCAACTTCATCAACAACACTGAAGGTTTGCTCTGGAATAGGAAACACCAACGGACGCTGGGTTGCAAAATCAGTGGCAAAGATCTCGCCGCGCCATGCGTACTTACCAAGCTCAGCATCGTTATTGAGGTCCAACGTAACTCTCATTCCATCTTTAGAGACCTGTCCTTGGCTGTAACTAATGAAACCATCGGGAGCGTCCTTTTTCACTGTGACTGCAATGGAGCCTGGTGCAATCATACCTTGCTCGCCACTCACCACTAATTGGTGTGGCTTATCGGAATTACGAGCCTGAATAAAAGTACGAGAGATTGGGTTCGGATAAACCAAGATGACTTGTTCTTGCGCTCGTAAGAATACGCCATTGCCAGACGTGATGCGCGCGCGGTACTTACCAGGCTCAACGTCTATCGGGAGCTGAACCGTAAACACACCATCCCCTGCTTTTTCATCCAAGCCGCGGCCGTCATCAGAAAACTCACCCACAACCATCGGCACTGGACGAGCTTCTTTGATCAGCTCATCTTCATTTTCGACAAACTTGGTAAATGTCACGCGCAGATTCACGCGATCAAGGAAGTCGCGCAATACAAGAGGTTTGCCGTCGGAGGTCAGACGAGCTGTAAACTTAAGCGCTTCCCCATTATATAATCGGTTTGGGAACAGATCCGTACTGAGCTTTAGGTGAGAAATTAAGCGGATGTTATTTTTAGGCGTAACTTTCCCCACAGCCTGCCATGGACCTGGCATCGGGTTATCAACGGAAATAATATCGAGTGAGGCTTCTTGATACCAACGTACATTGTCGTAAGAGCCCCAAGCATAGTATTTTTTACCGTCAGGACGGACTAAAACAACTGGCTGAGAACTTTGCTCACGATAAACCAAAAACGTGATCTGCTCGATGGTTGGATCAACTCGAAAGCGATTGTCTAACAAAGACATTGTAGATTCACTCGCAGCACTCGAGAGACTACTCCATATCGCTAAAAACGCGACCAACAAAGCCCTCAACATAGCTTCTCCTATTGATGCCAAATACAGTCGTTCACCAACTCTAATCTTTTTTGGTGAGCTTCTAGTTCATCGGCACTTGCGCGCAAAACCTTTAGCGCTTTTCTTCCTTCAATACGACGAATGGTTTCTACCCCACCCTCTTGTTTATTCGCGTTAAATTCTAGACTCGTTTGACCACCCGTCATAAAGAGGTAAACGTCGGCTAGAATCTCCGCATCGAGCAAAGCTCCGTGGAGTGTACGGTGCGAGTTATCAATACCGTAACGTTCACATAAGATATCAAGGTTGTTTCGCTTACCAGGGAAGATTTTCTTCGCCATAGCAAGGGTATCGGTCACCTTGCAGTAGTCGTCCGTTTTGCCGATGTTAGGATCGAGCATGCCAAACTCGTAATCCATAAAGCCGGTATCGAAGGGCGCGTTGTGGGCAACAAGTTCTGCGCCTTTAATAAACTCAAGAAACTCTTGGTGCACGCTCGCGTATTCCGGTTTATCAACCAAGAATTCATCCGTAATACCGTGAACTTCCACCGCTTCTGGTTGGATTTCACGATCGGGTTTTAAATAAACGTGGAAGTGACGACCAGTCAGCTTACGGTTGATGATCTCCACGGCACCGATTTCAATAATGCGGTGTCCCATGTAGTGAGGACCACCCTCGCGGTTCATACCTGTGGTTTCGGTATCGAGAACGACAATGCGGTTATATTCAGAATTGCTGCTGGTATTCATAAGGTTATGTATGTCAGACTATGCTTTATTAAATGTTTCGGCTAATAGTACCAAAAAATATGACCAAACACGTTGAGATTTTCACTGACGGTTCTTGTTTAGGTAACCCAGGACCAGGTGGTTACGGCATAGTATTGCGTTACAAAGACGTAGAAAAGACACTTTCCAAAGGCTATACGTTAACTACCAACAACCGCATGGAAATGTTGGCGGCTGTCGTCGCGCTGCAGACGCTAAAACAACCTTGCAAAGTCACTTTAACGACTGACAGCCAATATGTGCGCCAAGGTATTACTCAGTGGATCCATAACTGGAAGAAGCGTGGTTGGAAAACAGCGGATAAAAAACCCGTGAAGAATGCCGATTTATGGCAAGCTCTAGACAAAGAAACCGCACGCCATCAAGTTGAATGGCATTGGGTAAAAGGCCACGCGGGCCATCGTGAGAACGAAATGTGTGACGAGCTAGCCCGGACTGCTGCAGAAAACCCAACTGAGGAAGATACAGGTTACCAACCCTCTTAGCGAGATTCTTTCCTCATAGTGTTACCCTCTCGATTCATCACCCCAAGTGGTGTGAGCTTTTTCTTCAAGCGCCAATGCGGTTTGATAGGCTTGAGAGGGTATGTCCGTTTCCGCGCGACTATGTAATACAAACTCCCAGCGGGTGATGCCCAATCACCAAGACTATTTTCCAACCATGTCCACATCGTACGGTAACGTTTCATCGGAAACAGCGCATAACGATCACAATGAATCACTTGATAATTAAGTAACCCTAACCAATCTTTGATGCGGTTCGACGTAAACATTCGTCCACTCCAAGGCAAATTATGTTTACGCCATGGAAGCAAACTCGCTAATCCAGTCAAGCTTAATGGGTTGAATCCAGTAATAATTACATAGCCATCGTCCATCATCACTCTATCGACTTCACGCAACAAACGGTGTGGATCGCTTGCATAGTCGAGCTGATGAGCGAGTATCACAACATCAAAGCTTTTTTCCAAAAAGGGTAATTCGTAACCATCTGCAATCACATTATGCAACGGGTTCTGGATATCTACGTTGACTTGGTGTTGAATGTTACAATTACAGCTGGTTAGCTCACAGCTCAACCCGCCCAGTTTGAGCATATGGTAGCCGAAGAGTTTCGGGCACCATTCATCAAGTCGGGTCTGGATTGACTCAAGCACCCACGGACCGTTGTTCATTGCTGACCAAGTCGACGGGTGTGGTATAGTTTTGTTGCTGAGTGCTGGTTTCATTAACCACCTGACTAAAATGGGTGACGGAGAACGAATCGTGTTAGAGATCAAAAGCATACCCGCATTTAATGATAATTACATCTGGCTGATACAAAATAGCGATAAGCGCTGCGCAGTCGTCGATCCGGGCGATGCGAAGCCAGTATTAGAATTTCTGCAGGCTAACGAATTAACTTTAGAAGCGATTTTAATTACGCACCACCACAACGATCACATTGGTGGCGTTCCAGACTTAGTGCGTGCATTTCCTAACGTCGCCGTTGTGGGCCCAAAATCAGAGCCAATTCCAACCCTAACGACACCAATGGAAGAAGGCGACAAGCTAGAGTTGTTTGGTGAGATTTTCTTAGTACTTGGGTTACCCGGTCATACTTTGGGCCATATCGGTTACGTTGGGGACGGAAAACTGTTTTGCGGTGATGTGCTCTTTTCTGCTGGCTGCGGTCGTATTTTTGAAGGTACGCCTGAGCAAATGTTTGAATCACTGAGCAAACTAACGTCTCTACCAGAAGAAACTCAAGTCTTCTGCGCACATGAATACACGGCGAGTAACGTGGCGTTTGCTCTAGCGGTTGAACCTGACAATGAGCAACTTCGCCAATATCGCGACGATGTAAACCGACTGCGAGCACTCAACATTCCGACACTTCCAACAACAATACGCAAAGAAAAGTGGATTAATCCGTTCTTGCGAACCTCTAACCCTGACGTGGTTCAATCTGTTGCTAGTCGCATTAAAAATAGCGATCCATGCTCGGTTTTTACTGCTTTACGCGAGTGGAAGAACGAATTTTAACCATTTTCTGCTTGTAAGTTTGCAAGACCCCAGTATTATCAGGGACTGATTTTTCGAGAAGCGCCACTGGCGCTTCTCTTACGTTTGGGGTTGATATAAATCTATTTGAATTTCTCCCCATTGCATAATTAGAAGCTCTTTGCCTCTATAAATTAGTTAGTGTTTAAAAGATGTCTATTATCTTGCGACTGCCACGCACATTACGTTGCGCGACAGGCAGGTGAAGATAAACAGGCCCTAAATAGGCTGAATCCATGCGTTTGAAGTATACTTGGGCGTTGGCGTTGTTATTATCTGGCTGTCAATTGACTCAGTCAGATTCAACGTCTTCTACACCAGAAACCAATAAATCTGAGCAGACTGCAAAGCAAAATGCAGTAAAAGCTCAACCGGGCAATAAATCGTCACTAGCAAAAAAATCCGCTAACGACGCGCCTAAAGTTCTCTCCCCCCAAGAACAAGAAGATGTGTGGCAACGTATCGCCATGCAGCTGGACATGGATATCCCAAACCACAAGAAAGTGGACTACTACCGTACGTGGTATTTAAAGCACCCAAATCACCTTTACACGGTATCTAAGCGTGCGACTCCTTTTCTATACATGATCACAAAACGTATCGAAGAGCGCGGACTCCCAATGGAGCTTGCTTTACTTCCTGTAGTGGAAAGTTCATTCGATGCCTTTGCCTACTCACATGGTAGCGCGGCTGGGTTGTGGCAATTTGTCCCTGGCACCGGAAAAATGATGGGACTAGAGCAAAACTACTGGTATGACGGTCGCAGAGATGTGGCAGCAGCAACGGATGCAGCGCTGGACTACCTTGTACAACTAAACGAGCGTTTTGATGGTAGCTGGGAGCATGCAATTGCTGCTTACAACAGTGGTGGTGGCCGTGTTTCTAGCGCAATTCGTAAAAATAAAAAGCTCGGTAAACCTATCGATTTCTTCTCATTAGACTTACCAAAAGAGACCAGTAGTTACGTTCCTAAGCTATTGGCCTTGGCTGACGTTATCGCAAACCAAGACAAGTACGGACTTAATATTCCTGCAATTCCAAACAAGCCTGTTCTAACGCTTGTTGATCCAGAAGAGCAGTTAGATCTGGCTATTGCCGCAGATTATGCCGGCATTAGCGTAAAAGAGTTGCAGAGTTACAACCCAGCATACAACCAGTGGTCGACAGCGCCTGAGGGGCCGCACCAACTTTTGATTCCCGTAGAGAAAAAAGAGACTTTTCTCACCAAGGTGGAGAAAAATCGCGGTAAAGGGATGAAGGTCGCTCGCTACAAGGTGAAATCTGGTGACTCTTTAAGCGTGCTAGCTAATAAATACGGCACAACCACGAAAGTCATTCGACGTGCCAACGGCCTATCGAATAACAACATTCGTATTGGTCAATACCTATTGATTCCGACATCAACAAAAGACGATGCAAAATATGCATTAACGGCACAAAACCGATTAAACAAGACTCAATCTCGTGCTCGTGGTCAACTCAAGCTCACCCATGTCGTTCAGTCTGGAGAAAGTTTGTGGTCAATCGCACGTAACAATAAAGTGTCGTATAAATCGTTAGCTAAATGGAATGGTATGGGCCCTAAAGATCCATTGCGTGTGGGTCAAAAGCTAGTGATTTGGAAGGACTCAGACAAAGGTTCTGTGATCCGTACCGTTTTCTACAACGTTCGCTCTGGCGACACCATTAGCGGCATTGCAAGCAAGTTCAAAGTAAAAACGAACGACATCGTGAAATGGAACTCGCTACACAAGAAAAAATACTTACAACCAGGTCAAAAGCTTAAGTTGTACGTTGACGTAACGAAGGTAAGTGTATGAACCCATCAAGCAATCCACTTGTGATGCTGTTGGACATTTTTCGTTCTCCAACATCTTGTTTTCTTGCGCTTTATCAACGCGGTGGATGGGGATGGCAACCGTTCATCTTCCTGATGCTGAGTCCGTTTTTATTCTGGGGTGCTTACTTTTCGAATGTCGATTTCACGTGGCTCAGTGACCAACTTGCTGCGCAATTTCAGCAAATCGACCCGAAGCAGATTGAGCTATTAGAACCAAACACGCTAATGGCAAGCGCGATCATCAATGATGTATTCAACCGCTTTGCCACCTTACTATTGCTCGCGCTTTGGTTCTTTCTTGCAACAAAGGCAAGCAAACAACAATACGGTTACTGGAAATGGTTTGCCGCATCGTGTGCTATCTTATTCCCAGCAGTATTGGGCGATGTAGCAAGCTACGCGAGCTTGCTACTCAAGCATGGTCAGGTAATGACTTACGCTGCCGATTTAAATAGCCTCAATGGTCTATTAAAGCTGCCTCTTACTAACGAATGGTCTCATTTCGCTAGCTCGTTACCTTTGCTTCTGCCTTGGTACATTGTGCTCGGCTACGGCGTTGTACTGACGTGGACGGAGTTTGAACGTGGCCAAGCTTTGGTGATTGCAAGCCTGCCATGGGTATTCTTCTACGTTATTTGGGCACTTTATATTGTGGTAACCTAAGCTAGTCATTTAACGTAAATGACAATAACAATGGGTTATGATCGGAAGCGTCGCTCTGCGGCGCTTTTGCGTACTTAAGCGTCAGACCTCGGTAAAACACATGGTCCAGTGGTAACCCTGTTATAAATTGGACTCGATGATCCGGCAAGAACGTCACCTCTTGTAAGTCCGCAGCCTTTAAGGCCTGCCTCATCGCATTAACGCGAGATTCACTCCAGCTATTGAAGTCTCCAGCAAATAGAATTGGCCCCACATGATGCTTTAAAAGCATTTCAAGCGCCGTTAACTGCGATACATACTCTTTTGTACCTACGGTGAAGTTAATCGCATGTACATTCACCACAGCGAGTTTCTCGCCATTACTCAAGTGATACTGGCTATATAATGCAGACTTAGGTAAGCGAAGCCACGGCTCTTTAGAGGTGTAAGCGCAGGCTTTTTCTGGTTGCCCTTGAGCAATACTAATTACACCGGCACCGCTACCCAGCGCCTTAAAAGCACTCACTTGATTACTAACCCAGCGACCATCCACCAACCACTGTTTAAATGATGGTGTCATGCTGGCTTCTTGCAATAACAGTAACTGCTTATCAGCAGAAAACTCATCGAGTGCACGTTGCCAATTAGCCCGGTTCTGTTTGTAGATATTCCAGACAAGCACATTGATTTTGCCGTCATGATCGAGAGCTTTTGAATCGCTAAATTCGATGCACCTAATATCTTGTGTCAGCTCGGTACCTGTTTGGGTAATAATTTGCGGCTGATCTGGTACGGTGAAAATAACCTGGAAGCCGACCAATACCGCCATAATAAGAAAAGCTAACGCCAGAAAAAAACGCTTAAACATACGACAAACCTGAATGTAGGCACCCGAAATCTAGAACAACTAATCTCGGGTTAAATGATTTCACTAATAAGCAAACAACAAAAAAGGAGCCACTTGGCTCCCTTTTAGCATAATAAATACGAAACAGGTGACAAGAAACCTTAGATCGCGTCTTCGTCTTCTTCACCAGTACGAATACGAACCACACGCTCAATATCAGTGACGAATATTTTACCATCACCAATCTTACCAGTTTGCGCGGTTTCAATGATTGTCTCTACGCATTTATCAGCCACATCTTCGGTTACAACGATTTCGAGCTTCACTTTAGGTAGAAAGTCCACCATATACTCTGCACCACGGTAAAGCTCTGTGTGACCCTTTTGGCGACCAAAACCTTTCACTTCAGAGACGGTCATCCCTGTAATGCCAACTTCAGCTAGCGCTTCTCGAACATCATCCAATTTAAATGGCTTGATAATCGCTTCAATTTTTTTCATGTTCATCCCTTAAGCTTCAATCGATTGCGCTTATTATCGTTTAGCGTTTCGCAACATTCAATGTTTGTCTCTGATCCACCAGCGAAAATCCAGGCTGAGCAAATTAACATGGCGAATATCATAAGTTGATAAAACCCAATGAGGACTGCTCAATGCCCAATCGTCCAAGCTTTACTTCAGACTCGCGTTTACTTCAAACTTGCGTAGTAAGCCGCTAGGTTAGCGATGTCTTCATCAGACAACAATGAAGCTTGAGCTTGCATCACAGCAGCAAGCCCACCTGTTCGCTCTTTATTTTTATAAGCTTTAATTGAACTGATAATATATTGCTCATTTTGCCCTTTCAGATTTGGGTAACCCGGAATGACAGCAATACCATCAGCGCCATGACACGCCGCGCATACTCCCGACTTTGCTTGACCTGCTGCGACATCTCCCGCAGCTAGAGCTTGCCCACTGAACATGGTTAACGCCACCATTGCACCCATGATTGTTTTCTTCATTGCTTCACCTAATCAATTATTATTTAAGGATTTTTATATTTTATAATCGACATTGTGGCATGAATTTTCATTACCTGCGCCAAATAAGTTCACAATCTTGACCATTAAATGCCTGATCAACGAACAGATCTGCCACAGCAACGACTCGGTCTTGATACATCAAAATCGGAATTTGACGACGCAGCCAGCTTGGCACATTGTATTCTTGGAACAACTTCTTCAGTTTTCGACTGTGATTACGCGTGGTTGGATGCGCTGATAAGCCTTCCGGATTAAAGGTCACGCGAAGCAATTCTGGCTGACTCGGAAGCGCAATCGTTGCGTTGCTAGAACTCGTCGTTAAGGTCAGCTCCCCTAGCCGCTCTGGCAGCGACAAAGTCGCATCAACTTGAATCGTACTTTGCCACTCAGTGACGTCAGCCGTTTCCGTTACCCAATAGAGACAATTTCGAAAACGGCGCACTTCACCTTGTTTAAGTTGTAGTTTGGGGTTGGCATCTTGCTGAGCTAATGCGACTTCATTCCAGATGAGATTGAGTTGTACCTGAGTCGGCATACTAGTATTAAGCTTAGACAGCCACATACGAATCAAGCGCGCACGCGCTAATCCACTGTGCTTAGCCAGTTCTTCAATACTCAAACTTAGATCCGTTTGTAAAGCGCGTTCAAACACCGCGCTCAATAGTTCATCCAATAGCGCTTCTTGTTGAGCACATAAACTTGCACTGCGCTGAACCGCTTGATGGATACTCGGCCAGCGACCAGACAATTCAGGAATAACACAATGACGAAGAAAGTTACGATCATAACGGGTATCTTGATTGCTTTCGTCTTCCACCCACTCCAAGCCTAATTTAGTAGCGGCGTCTTCGATGGTCTTCCGCTTGATAGTAAGCAATGGTCGAACTAGAGATCCGCAAGAAAACGGCATACTCTCCGCCATCGAAGATAACCCTTTAGGCCCGCTGCCGCGCTTAAGCGCAAGGAGAAAAGTCTCTATTTGATCGTCGGCATGTTGACCAGTCAACAGTATATCGCCTTCTTGAATGTACTTAGTTAAGGCTTGGTAGCGAGCTTCACGAGCAAGAAGTTCAATACTTTCACCATTGCTGATGTCTAAGCTCACTCGCTCGATCGAGCACGATATCCCCACTTGTTGTGCCCAAAGTAAGCATTTATCGGCCCAATTATCGGCATTCGAGCTTAAACCATGGTGCACATACACAGCGTGACACTCTACAGAGTGCGCTTGTTGGTAGCGACTGAGTAATTCGAGTAAAAGACGTGAATCCACTCCTCCGCTAAACGCTAAGACAACCTTAGTGCCTAATTGATAGTAGCGGCCGAGAACTTGAGCAAAATGCGGGTAAAGCGATTCCATAAGCGATCCGATAGGTACAAAAAAAGGGCTGGACTCTCATCCAACCCTTTCTATTTTAACTGTTATCACTTGAGATATCAGCTAACGCTTAATAGCAATCACCGAAATTAACAGTAACCGTAGCTCATTAGACGCTGGTAACGACGCTCACGTAGCGTCTCTTCATCCAATTGTTCTAGATCTTCTAGCTGACGAAGTAGTGTCGCTTTCATATTCGCTGCCATTTGAACATGATCGCGATGAGCGCCGCCTAGTGGCTCTTCAATGATTTCGTCGATCAGTTCAAGCTCTTTAAGACGCGGAGCAGTTAGACCCATTGCCTCTGCCGCTTGTGGCGCTTTGTCTGAATCACGCCATAAGATTGAAGCACAACCCTCAGGAGAAATTACTGAGTACGTAGAGTACTGAAGCATGTTCACGTAGTCGCCTACACCGATTGCTAGTGCACCACCAGAACCGCCTTCACCAACAACGTTACAGATTACTGGCACTTTAAGACCAGACATCACTTTTAGGTTTTTCGCGATAGCTTCAGATTGACCACGCTCTTCTGCGCCCACACCTGGATACGCGCCAGCCGTGTCGATAAATGTGATAATCGGCATGTTGAAACGCTCTGCCATTTCCATCAAACGTAGCGCTTTACGGTAACCTTCTGGTTTCGGCATACCAAAGTTACGTTTCACCTTTTCTTTGGTCTCACGACCTTTTTGGTGACCAATGATCATCACAGGGCGGCCTTCAAGGCGAGCCATGCCACCCACAATCGCTTTGTCGTCTGCAAACGCGCGGTCACCCGCTAATTCATCAAACTCCTCAAAAGCGTGTTGGATGTAATCCAGCGTGTAAGGACGTAGTGGGTGACGAGCCAGTTGAGCTGTTTCCCATGCACCTAGGTCACTGAAGGTTTTTTTCTTCAGCTCTAAGCTTTTCTTCTCAAGCTGTTCGATTTCTTTATCCAGGTCAATCGCAGAATCACCACCGTGACGAGAGACATCACGTAATGCTTCAATTTTCGCTTCTAGTTCTGCAATTGGCTTTTCAAATTCAAGAAAGTTTAGGCTCATCTATGAATCCTTGTTTACTCAGCGTCTAACATATTGCGCTGAATTTTTAGTTAAATTCGAGTTCTACCTGGCTTTTGCCAAGCAACTGTTTTAAATCGTCGAGTAATGTATCACTTGGCGTAACTCGCCACTCGGTGCCCAATGTTAACCGCGCTCTGGCGTCGGCACGCTGGTAGTATACATTGACGGGTACGGTTCCGGCTTTGTGCGGTTCTAAAATACGGCTGAACTGCTCAAAAAACTGATCGTTGATCTGATTTGCATCTATCGATACCGACAAACCACGAGCGTATTTCTCGCGCGCACTGCCGAGATCCATAACTTCACGCGCCGACATTTTAAGGCCACCGTTGAAGTCATCAAAGCTGACCTGTCCAGAAACGACCAAAATTCTGTCTTTTTCGAGAAGTTCAGCGTATCGATCCAGCGCATCTGAGAACAACATCACTTCCATGCGGCCACTTCGGTCATCCAGTGTCATAATACCAATTCGTGTACCACGCTTGGTCGTCATTACACGAGCGGCAATAACCAGGCCGGCTACCGTGACAGATTGATCGCGGCGAGTGGGCGTTGCGTCTTTTAGTCGACAACTGGTGTATTTGTTTAGTTCCTTTACGTAGGCGTTAATTGGGTGCCCTGTCAAATATAGACCTAGGGTATCACGCTCGCCCTCTAACCACACTTTTTCTGGCCAAGGCGGAACCTGCGTATACTTATGCTCTACTTCTTCAGGTGCATCCGTTAGCACACCAAACATATCCGTTTGACCAAACGCCTCAGCTTGGTGATGTTGACTTGCTGCTTTTACCGCATCATTGAGTGACGCCATCATCGCCGCGCGGTGTGGGCCTAGTCGATCCAACGCGCCCGCGTAAATCAGCTTCTCTATCACTCGTTTATTGACACGTTTTAGATCAACTCGAGCACAGAAATCAAATAGGTCTTTAAAGTGACCACCTTTATTTCTCGCCTCAAGAATCGCATCGATAGGGCCCTCACCAACCCCTTTTATCGCACCAATACCGTAAACAATTGCGCCATTTTCATCAACATTAAAGCGATATAGGCCAGAGTTGATGTCTGGTGGCAGCACGGTAAGCTTCATACGGAAACACTCATCGACCAAGCCAACGACTTTTTCCGTGTTATCCATATCGGCTGTCATTACCGCAGCCATAAATTCGGCAGGATAATGTGTTTTCAGCCAAAGAGTTTGATAAGAAACCAATGCATAAGCAGCAGAGTGCGATTTGTTAAAACCATAACCGGCGAACTTCTCTACCAAGTCGAAGATTTTCATCGCCAACTCGCCATCGATACCGTTCTTTATCGCACCTTCTTCAAAGATAGCACGTTGTTTTGCCATCTCTTCTGGCTTTTTCTTACCCATTGCACGACGAAGCATGTCCGCACCACCTAGCGTGTAACCTGCTAAGATCTGCGCAATCTGCATTACCTGCTCTTGATACAGGATGATGCCGTAGGTTGGATCAAGCGTCTCTTTTAGCGACTCGTGTTGCCACTTTTCATCTGGATAAGAGATCGCTTCTCGACCATGTTTACGGTCGATAAAGTTATCTACCATGCCCGATTGCAAAGGACCCGGACGGAAGAGTGCTACCAATGCGATGATGTCTTCGAAACAGTCTGGCTGAAGTCGTTTAATCAGCTCTTTCATGCCTCGAGATTCAAGCTGGAATACTGCTGTCGTTTCAGAGTTTTGCAACAAACGGAAAGAGGCAGGGTCTTCTAACGGTATGGATTCAATTTGAACCGGTTCTTTACCTTCTCGCTCTAGACGTGGGTTAATCAGCCCTAACGCCCAGTCAATAATGGTTAAGGTACGTAAACCCAAGAAGTCAAACTTAACTAGGCCAGCGGTCTCAACATCGTTTTTATCAAATTGAGTAACCGGGAAGTGACCTTCAGCGTCTGCATAAATTGGCGCAAAGTCGGTAATTGTTGTAGGTGAAATTACAACACCACCAGCGTGTTTACCGGCGTTTCGCGTACAGCCTTCCAAAATATGACACATGTCGATGAGTTCTTTAACTTCCTCATCAGCCTCATACAATTCAGGTAGTGCAGGTTCAGCTTTAAACGCCTTATCTAGCGTCATGCCCGGATCGGGCGGGATCAGCTTTGAAATACGATCAACAAAACCAAATGGATGACCCAATACGCGGCCAACGTCACGGATTACCGCTTTTGCCGCCATGGTACCAAATGTGATGATCTGAGACACCGCGTCGCGACCGTACATTTCTGCAACGTGGTCAATAACCTGGTCACGTTTATCCATACAGAAATCGACGTCGAAATCGGGCATCGAAACACGTTCTGGGTTCAAGAAACGTTCGAACAGCAAGTCGTATTCTAATGGATCCAGGTCGGTGATTTTTAATGCGTAAGCCACCAAAGAGCCGGCACCGGAACCACGTCCAGGACCTACAGGAATTCCATTATCTTTTGACCACTGGATGAACTCCATTACGATCAAGAAGTAACCAGGGAATCCCATTTGGTTGATAACATCTAGCTCTATCTGAAGACGTTCATCATATTCAGGGCGGCGACGTTTTCTCTCTTCCTCATCTGGAAATAGGAACTCTAAACGCTCTTCCAACCCCTCTCGGGATTTCATGACTAGGAACTCAGTCTCTTTCATCCCTTCGGTTGGGAAAGCTGGTAGGAAGTACTCACCTAAGCGCACAGTCACGTTACAACGCTTCGCTATCTCGACACTGTTTTCTAACGCTTCAGGAATATCAGCAAACAGCTCACACATTTCTTCTTCTGTACGAAGATATTGCTGCGGACTGTAGTTTTTTGGCCTACGCGGATCTTCTAATGTGTAACCATCGTGAATCGCTACGCGTATTTCATGAGCATCAAATAGGTCTGGACTCAGGAATACAACTTCATTGGTCGCCACTACTGGCAAGTCTTGCTGCTCTGCCAATTCAACCGCAAAGTGAAGATAAGTTTCTTCATCTGGACGACCGGTACGAAGTAGCTCAAGATAAAAGCGATCTGGAAAATGCTGTTTATAGAAATCAACACACCCTTGCACTATTTGACGGTTGCCTTTCAAAAGGCCGCGACCAATTTCCCCGCTTTTACCGCCGGATAATACAATCAGGCCTTCAGACATTTCAGCCAACCAGGCTTTGTCAATCACTGGGTGGTGTTGAACATGTCCACGTAAGTACGCTTTTGATATCAATAACGTCAGGTTCTTATAACCTACATTATCCGCCGCAAGCAAAGTCACTTGTGTCAGCTCTTCACCAAACTCGTCCGACTGCATTTTAAAGTCAGCACCAATGATCGGTTTAACACCACTGCCATGCGCCGTACCGTAAAACTTCACCAAACCACATAGGTTGGTAAAGTCGGTCAACGCCATTGCGGGCATACCGAGCTCAGCAACTTTCTTTACAATTGGCGGAACTTTGTTGAGGCCATCCACCATCGAGAAGTCACTATGAACACGCAGGTGGATGAATTTGGGATCTGACATTAACAGGTACCGTGTAACTCTATTTTGTTGGGGATTCTAACCTAAAGAGGTTGGGTTTATAACACCAATTAGATCGTTTGATTATTCTATGCCTAACGCTTTTTTTACTGGCTTGAAACTCTTGCGGTGTTCACTGATCACTCCGTGTTGCTCAATCGCTTCAAAGTGCACTTTAGTTGGGTAACCTTTGTGCTTCGCGAAGCCAAATTGTGGATGAAGTTTATCCAACTCTTCCATCTCTTGGTCACGCACGACTTTGGCAATAATGGAAGCCGCACTGATTTCGGCAACACGTAGATCGCCTTTTACTACAGCTTGAGCATCCATTGGCAGCTCCGGACAACGGTTACCATCAATCAACACCAAATCAGGTTGAACCTGTAACCCCGCCACTGCACGCTGCATCGCAACCATAGTCGCCTGCAAAATATTCAGTTGATCGATTTCTTCAGGAGAACAACGCCCGACCGCCCACGCCAATGCTTTTTCTTTGATTTCAGGAAGCAGCGCCATGCGTTTCTTTTCGGTCAATTTTTTCGAATCGTTCAACCCTTCAATAGGATTGTTAGGATCAAGGATAACCGCAGCGGTGACGACGTCTCCTACCAAAGGGCCACGTCCTACCTCGTCGACTCCGGCCACAAGCTGATAACCTTGCGGATATTCAAACGGAGGGAGTTCAACTTTGGTTTTGGTCACTTTTGGTTTAACAGCCATGATAAATCTCTATTTCTCAATCAGTTTTAGAACCGCGTTTGCGGCTTGTTGGTCCGCATCTTTACGAATCCAATGATGCATTTCCGTAAACTTATCTAACATCGGTTTATTGTCGCTTTCCAATAAGCGAGAAACCTCAGTAAACAAATTGTCTGGTGTGCACTCATCTTGTAGATATTCTTTGACGAGCTCATCATCCGCCAAGATATTCGGCAATGACACATACTTCGTTTTCAATAGACGTTTAGCTAAAAAAGCAGTAAATGCATTCACACGATAACCCACCACCATTGGACGCTTGAGAAGCATACACTCCAACGCTACGGTACCGGAGGCCAACATCACGGCATCGGATGCGGTGATGACGTTGCGTGCGGTGTCATCAACTAACTTGAAGTCCAACTCTGGCGCTAGCTCTTTCCATGCTTGTTCAAACTGCTCACGGCGTTTTTGATTAACAAGCGCGACAACAAACCCCAGTTCTGGAAATTTTTTATGGAGTAACTTGCAGGTTTCAATAAATGGCTCTGAGAGCATTTTTAACTCGCTACCACGACTGCCTGGCAGGACAGCAAGCCACTTTTTATCTTGTTCTAAACCAAGCAACTCACGTGCAGGCGCTTGTTCTGATTCTAGTGGGATGGCATCAGCCAAGGTATGACCAATGAACTCGCAAGGTACATTAAATTTGTCGTAGAACGCTTTCTCAAACGGAAGAAATGCTAGTACCAAGTTCGTTGCCGCTTCTATTTTAAAGATGCGCTTCTGACGCCAAGCCCAAACAGACGGACTCACGTAATGAACGGTTTTAATGCCCGCTTGCTTGAGGTCAAGCTCCAAGCGTAAGTTGAAGTCAGGAGCATCGATCCCGATGAAAACATCAGGCGGATTCTGAGTAAAATACTGAACGAGCTCAGCTTTCACTTTAAGAAGTCTCGGTAAGCGGCCTAAAACCTCGACTAATCCCATCACCGCAAGCTCTTCCATATCAAACAGAGACTCGCAACCTTGGGCTATCATTTTCGGACCGCCAATGCCTACGAACTCTGCGTCTGGATATTGCTGCTTTACTGCTTTGATAAAGCCTTCACCTAGCGTATCGCCAGACAATTCTCCGGCAATGATGCCAATACGTAATGGTCTTTCCATATCTACTTCGCTATTTTTCCTGTGCGCTATGGATAACGGTTTGCCTTATCCATAAAACACAAAAAGATCGTAACCTCAAATTCGGTCACGATCTTTTTATTTATTGGTTCATTCGCCAATTAACGAATAATGCCACGTTCCGTCGTTTCCAGAATATCTGAGAAACGCTTCACTGCTGGCCACTCTTGAGCCATTTCAGCTAGAATAGGCTTCACTTCTTCTAGCGTCTTACCTGAACGGTAGATTTCTTTATACGCTTTTTGTAGCGCACGAATCTCTGGTTTCTCAAAGCCATTACGCTTCAAGCCAACAAGGTTCAAGCCGAAAGGTGTGGCGTGGTTACCTTGCGCGAGTACGTAAGCTGGGACATCTTGCACCACTGCTGAACAGCCGCCAATGTACGCGTAAGCGCCCACTGTACAAAACGGATGAATCGCAGACAGTGCCATCACACCGGCATAATCATCAACAGTAACGTGACCACCAAGAATCGAGTTATTACCGATATGAGTGTGGTTACCAATAACAACATCATGCGCAACGTGTGCATTCACACACAATAAGTTGTCATCACCAATGATCGTGGTTGCTTTGTCTTGCACTGTGCCGCGGTGAACTTGGACCGCTTCACGAATGACGTTACGATCACCGATAACCACAGTTGTGTCTTCACCACCGTATTTTTTGTCTTGGTTTTCTTCACCAATGACAGCATGTGGGAAAATACGGTTATCTTTGCCAATAGTTGTGTGACCTTTGATCACAACGTGAGACATCACTTCTGTGCCTTCACCAATTTCAACCGTAGAGGTGATGTACGTAAAAGGACCTACTGTTACGTTAGCACCAATTTTGGCGCCCTCTTCTACCACCGCTGCCGGGTGGATTTTAGCGGTTTCATGAATCATATTAAAACTCTCGACGAGCACACTTCAGTTCTGCAGAACATACCACTTCGCCGTCAACTTTTGCTACACCGCTAAATGCAGCAATGCCGCGACGTTCTTTCAGAAATTCTACCTCAATAACCAATTGGTCGCCCGGAACCACTGGTTTACGGAATTTCGCGCCGTCTACGCTTGCAAAGTAGTACAGTTCATTTTCTGTTGGTGCACCAAATGATTTAAATGCAAGTAAGCCTGTTGCCTGAGCCATTGCTTCTAAAATCAAAACACCTGGGAATACTGGTAGTTGAGGAAAGTGACCTGTGAACTGAGGTTCGTTAACCGACACGTTTTTAATCGCGTGAAGGTACTTCTCTTCTTGGAAGTCTATCACTCGGTCGATCAATAAGAATGGGTAGCGATGAGGTAGTAGCTCTTGAATTTCAGAGATGTTCATCGTTTTCTTTTCAGTAGTCAAAGTCGTCTTCCTATATCAATTTTTTGCCGCCAAGATGGCAAACGTGGCAACAGGTCGTAAAGCCGAATCGCTTTGCAATATACTAGCAAAATACGCACCATCTTGGAGTTAAATCTACTTAGAGCGCGTCATTATAGAAGAAAAAGACCCGCATTTCGCGAGTCTTCTTACAGAATATGGAACTAGAACTTGTTAGCTTTCACGTTAAATACAGAGCGAAAGATAACTTGTTCTAAATTTCTTCTTTCTGTTCCAGCTGTTTTTCAACCGCTTTCAGGCGCTTATTCATCTCATCAATACGGTGAACTCGAGTTGCAGTTTTACGCCACTCTCTGTTCGTTTGTAGTGGAATACCTGATGAGTAAAGGCCTTTTTCTTCGATACTGCGCATTACCATGCCCATACCTGTAATCGCCACACCATCTGCGATAGTGATATGGCCATTCAGAACAGACGCGCCGCCAATCTGGCAGTACTTACCAATTTTTGTACTGCCCGCGACAATAGTACCACCAGGCATCACGGTACCATATCCGATCTGCACGTTGTGCGCGATTTGAAGTTGGTTATCCAGAATGACATTGTCTTCAATGATAGTATCTTCGAGTGCACCGCGGTCAATCGTAGTACAAGCACCAATCTCAACGCGGTTACCGATACGCACTGAACCAAGCTGAGGAATTTTAATCCACTCGCCTTTGTCATTCGCATAACCGAAGCCATCAGAGCCAATAACGGTGCCCGATTGAACAAGACAGTCATCACCCAATGACACTTCATGATAGATAGTGACATTAGCCCAAAGCTTGGTGTTATTCCCTAGCTTGGCGTTCTTACCGATAAAACAACCAGCGCCAACGCTTACGTTGTCGCCGAGTTCCACGCCCGTTTCAATCACGGCGTTAGCGCCGATTGTAACGTTCTCACCCATCTTAGCGTCAGCGGCAATCACAGCACTTGGTGCAATATCGTTTGCCGGCTTTGGTGTGGTATCCATCGCTTGAACCACACGAGCAAATGCGACATAAGGGTCTGAAACCACTAACGCATTTCCAACGCATTGATCTTTATGCTCAGCCTTTACCATAACAACGGTAGCTTGGCACTCAGAAAGGTGTTTTGCGTATTTTGGGTTAGACAAGAAGGTTACGTCACCTTCTTGTGCTTTATCCATTGGAGCAACACGGCTTACAACGAGAGACTCGTCACCAAACAGCTCACCCCCGGTAATTGTCGCCAATTCGGCTAATGTTAATGTCTTCATAACTTCTTATTTTAGAGCTTTAATTACGTCTTCAGAGATATTGTATTCTGGCTTGCCGTACTGCAAAGCCGAGATATCAATCACAAGATCGTAACCATTTTTGTCTGCGACTTTCTTAACTGCATCTTGAATCGTTTTGAAAAGCTTCGCTTTTTCTTCAGCTTCACGACGCGCACTTGCTTTTTCCAGTGCTTGTGCTTTCACTTTGTACTCGCTGTCGAGCTTCGCGATATCGATACGTAGCTTTTCAACTTCGTCTTGACCCAAAAGCTCGCCGTCACGTTGTAGCTTCTCAATCTTTGTTTTAGCTTGTGCTTGGATTGACTTCAGTTCATCAGCTTTGCTTTTGAAGTCTTTCTGCATTTTTTGTAGTACAACTTCACGTTGAGGAAGAGCTTGAAAAACTTGAGCTGTATTTACGTAAGCAATTTTCTGTGCAGCTTCTGCCGCATTTGCAAACATTGAAGAGCTCAGTACAAGAAGGCCAATCCCAGCCGCTTTGATCATTTTATTCAAAATATTTTCCTCTTTAGAAAGTTCTACCGATAGTGAATGTGAAGAACTCTTCATCATCGCCATCAAATTTCTTAATTGGTTTCGCTAGTGAGAATACTAGTGGCCCCATTGGAGACATCCACTGCAACGCCGCACCGTAAGAAGAGCGGTAGTTGGTTGGATCTGAGTAATCGTAGTAGTAACGGTCACCATATTCCGCACCTGAATCGCGGTAGTCAAACTCCGTATCCCAAACACTTGCCATATCAAAGAAGATACTGGTACGAATTTGGTTTTGTACTTCTTCTGATGCAAATGGTGTTGGGACAATCAACTCAACACTTGCTAGCGCTACGGCGTTACCACCAACAGAGTCATCTGTTGCTGTATCTGCGCCATTGTTTGAACCAGATGTATCACGGTAAACCGCTTTAGGACCAACAGAGTTTGAGCCAAAGCCACGAAGCGATGTAAAGCCACCTGCGTAGTAGTTTTCGTAGAATGGGAACAAGTTATCGTTGCCATCCGTTTGACCGTAACCATTACCGTAACCTAAGCGGCCACGGAACAAGAGGGTAAACTCATGCTTTTTAGTCAATGGCACATACTGACGAACATCGTACTGCATTTTGAAGTATTGAACGTCAGAGCCAGGTACGGTCATTTTATAGAATGCACGCTGATGGTTACCTGCCGTAGGGAAGTAGCCACGGTTTAAGTTATTACGTGTCCAAGAGATATTGAAGTCGAAGTCGTTTGTGTTCAACGCTCCACTAGAATCAATGTTGTCTGCTTGTGCTCGTAAGAACTGCTCTACCTGCAAGTAAGGCGATAAGTTACCGATCTTGTTGTGCGTATAACCGACACCGAATTCAAAACGGTTCAACTCATCGAATGGGAAGCCCCACGTTAAGCTCGCGCCATAGCTTTCGTTGGTATAGTCAACGATATTGGCTTCTTTCGCTTCAAATTCGTTATAGAAAACCTTACCACCCAAGCTTACACCGTCTAAGTTCCAGTACGGATCACGGTAATCAAGACTGATGTTTTTCTGGTAGTCATTCATCATCGCGTTGATACCAACACGGTTACCGCTACCAATAAAGTTATCTTGTTGCAGGCCAACCTGGAAGCTCACACCCGATTCTGTACCGTAGCCAACACCGAAGTTAACGCTACCAGAGTTCGCTTCTTTGACAGAGTAAACTAGGTCAACTTGATCATCACTACCAGGAACTCGAACCGTCTGTACTTCAACATTTTCAAAGTAGCCCAAACGATTTAGACGAGTTTTACCCGTTTCAATCGATTTCGAGTTCAACCAACTGCCTTCCATCTGACGCATTTCACGACGAAGGACTTCATCTTTGGTTGAGTTATTACCCGTGAAGCGAATATCACGAACATAAATTCGGTTACCCGGGTCTACGTTAACGACCAAAGAAACTTCTTGATTCTCGTCGTCAAACTCTGGAATGGTATTCACTTGAGGATAAGCATAACCGGACTCACCAAGCACACGCTTAATCCCTTCTTCCATTGAAGTCACCAACGAGCCGTTGTATGTCTCATTGTCTTCAAATGGCACAAGTCTTTCGAACGTCGCTTCCTCACCAATCAAATCACCACGGAACTTCACGTCCTTAACGGTGTAAACCTCGCCCTCTTCTAGACCAAGAGTAATGTATACCCCTTTCTTGTCAGGAGAGATTGCAACTTGTGTCGAATCAACGTTAAATTTTAAGTAACCACGATCCAGGTAGAATGATTTGAGTGCTTCAATATCACCTGCAAGAACTTGCTTTTGATACTTTTCATCAGAAAGGAAATTCCACCACGGCACATCAACATTTAAGTTAAAGCGCGAAAGCAGTTCTTCATCACTGAACACTTCATTACCGATAAAGTTGATTTGCTGAATTTTTGCCGACACACCTTCAGTAAAGACAAACTTAAGATCAGAACGATTACGTGGTAGTGGAGTCACCACCGCTTTTACTGTTGCGTTGTATTTACCTACGCTGTAGTAAAAGTCTTCTAAGCCTTTTTCAATGTTGCTTAGCGTGGTGCGGTCAAGCGCTTCACCTTCACGAACGCCAGACGCGTTCAGGTTTTCTTGTAGCTGCTCGTCCTTGATTGCTTTGTTACCTGAAAAAGAGATGCTTGCAATGGTAGGACGCTCTTTGACTTGAACCATCAGAACACCACCGTCACGCAACACTTTCACATCTTCAAAGTTACCAGATGCATACAGGGCGCGGATAATTTCTGCAACATCGCCTTGGCCAATGGTATCACCGACACGTACAGGCATTTTCAACAATGCAGCACCCAGTGCTACACGCTGCAATCCATCGATTTCAATATCTTGAACTACGAAGTTCTCTGCTCCATTTGCAGATACACTGGTCGCCAGTAAACTTGCAAATAGAATTCGCTTAATCGCCATACTTGTTCTAATTATTCCTTGCTACTGCTTTTGTCTCTGAACTATCACAGACGAGTAAAATCATTAAATAGCGCTAACGCCATGAGCGAGAAGATGATCGCACCACCAATTCTAAAGCCCATTTCCTGCACTTTCTCAGGAACAGGACGTCGAATGACTGCTTCAATTGCAAAAAACAACAAATGACCGCCATCCAACATTGGTAAAGGAACGAGATTAATAATACCTAGGTTAACACTAATTAGAGCGAGAAAACCTAAAAAGTAGACCAAACCATAATCTGCTGTCGCGCCTGCGCCTTTGGCTATTGATATTGGTCCACTCAGATTATTCAAACCAACGTCTCCAACAATCAGCTTCTTAAGCATGCTGATTGTCAAACCAATGACTTGGCCAGTTTTGTCTACTGCTTTACCTATTGACTCGAATACACCAAACTGAAGATCGAAGCGATAACTTTCTGGCCATTCTGCGACTTTAGGTGCAATACCTGCAAAACCAACGACTTCTTTGTTAGCTAGCTCACGGCTACCGGGCGTCAGCGTCAATGTTTGCTCATAACCCTGACGCAACACCGTCAATTCAAGCGGTGTATCAGGATTAGAACGAACCGCTTCAACCACTTGCTTCCATTCGGTTACGCGTTGTTGACCAATTGCGACAACCTCATCACCTGGAAGCACACCGGCTTTTTCCGCCGCTCCACCTTGCGAGACCTGCTCGATAACTCGATACACCTCCGGTGTATACGGAGCAAAACCTAACGACTGCATCGCTGACTGAGTTTCTGGGTCGAACTTCCACTCACGTAAATCGAGCGTTTTCGTTACTTCTGAACCAACTTCATTCGCTGACGTTAGTGTTACCGTCATCAAATCATCGCCAATATGAGAAATCAATCCCATATTTACTGATTCCCAATCCGGAGTTTTGATACCAGATATCGATTTAAGTTCCATTCCAGATTCAATTCCAGCTTCCGCAACAATCGAATTGGGCGTAACTTCACCAATTACAGGCTTAACAGCCGGGATACCAATTAGAAATACCAGCCAATAGGCAAAAATTGCGAAAAGAAAATTAAAGATGGGGCCAGCCGCAACAATAGAGGTTCGCTTCCATAACGGCTTCTTATCAAACGCTAGGTGCTTCTCATGTTCTGGCACCTCATCGACACGGCTATCAACCATTTTCACATAGCCGCCGAGAGGGATCATTGAGATGCTGTACTCCGTTCCGTCTTTGCCTACTTTACTCCAAATAGACTTGCCGAAACCGATTGAAAACTTTTCAACTTTAACGCCGCAACGGCGAGCAACCCAAAAATGCCCAAATTCGTGCACGGCAACAAGAATGCCCAGTGCGACGATAAAAGAAATGAGATTCCACAATATACCAGTCATCAGCTACGCTCGCGTATGGTTTCTAGGGCAATAGTTCGTGCCATTCTATCTAGCTCGAGCAAGCTTTCCAAGCTATTCGCATTCTCAGCTTTGCAGCTTGCGTTGATTTTATTCAACACAGACTCATTGATGCGAGCAATATCGGTAAAACCTAGTCTGTTATTTAAAAATGCATCAACAGCGACTTCATTAGCTGCATTCAATGCCGTTGTTGCGTGTTGACCTTCATAACAAGCATCAATTGCGAGTTTTAAACATGGGTAACGAGCAAAGTCAGGCTGCAAAAACGTCAGCTCACCAACTTTCGTGAAGTCTAGCGGCTTAACCCCAGCTTCTACTCTTGACGGGTATGACATGGTGAGCGCAATTGGCGTCGCCATATCCGCTTCTCCCATTTGTGCCAAGACCGAACCATCACGATACTGAACCATAGAATGAATCACAGATTGAGGATGAATAACCACCTTCAGTTGTTCGCGAGCAGCATTAAATAGCCACTTAGCTTCGATATACTCAAGGCCTTTATTCATCATCGTGGCAGAATCAACAGAAATTTTTGGCCCCATCGACCAGTTTGGATGAGCGATCGCCTGAGCGGGTGTCACCTGCTCCAGTTCTGCGATGTCAGTGTAACGGAAAGGACCACCAGATCCAGTCAACAAAATATGAGAAATGCCATGTTCTTGTAAATTGCAACGACCTAGATTGGTTTGTACTTGCTGTGGTAAACATTGGAAAATGGCGTTGTGTTCACTGTCGACGGGAAGTAGCTCTGCGCCAAATTCTTCTACAGCATCAATAAATAGCTGGCCTGACATTACAAGTGCTTCTTTATTTGCCAACAAGACTCGCTTACCTGCTTTCACGGCAGCCATGGTAGGCAATAAGCCAGCGGCTCCTACAATAGCAGCCATTACACTGTCGACCTCGTCCAGCGAAGCAATATGGCATAGCGCATCAACACCACCTAGCACTTCGGTACCTGGCGAAACCGAGTGTAGCTCAGCTTGAAGTTGAGACGCCGCAGCTTTATCTGCCATGACCGCATACTTAGGTTGCCACTGACGACATAGACCGATCATCTTTTCAACGTTAGTGCTTGCCGCTAAGGCAACGACAGAAAACAGATCTGGGTTTTGTTCGACCACTTTAAGCGTGCTTGCACCAATTGATCCAGTAGCACCAAGAATCGTTAACTTTTGCATGTTGTAAGACCGTTAGAAAGCTCAGGAGCGACGACGCCGCTCCTGATAAATTAGAATACGTAGTAAAGAAGAGCAAAAACTGGGAATGCTGCGGTTAGGCTGTCGATACGATCTAGCACACCACCGTGCCCTGGGATAATGTTACTGCTGTCTTTAATGCCTGAGACACGTTTGAACATACTTTCAACCAGATCACCAAGCACTGAAATAACGACAGTCACTAGCGTAATCAGCACCATATGGACAGGGCTAGTGAACTGGATGTCGAACCAATCAGCAAATGCCCACGCTACGATTAATGCCGTGATAATGCCACCAATTAGCCCTTCAATAGTTTTATTGGGGCTTACATGAGGAGCCATCTTACGTTTGCCTAAGCTTTTGCCTGCAAAGTAGGCGCCGCTATCTGCAGCCCATACCAAGAAACAAACGTACAACACAAGCTTTGCGCCGTGGTATGGATCTACAGTGATGTCATACGCTCTGAGAATAATCACACTCCAAAGGAATGGGATTAATGTCAGAAAACCAAATACATGACGTAAAACAAAATTACTTTGCCAAGATTTCGTCGTTTTGGGGTAAGTAATCGCCATTAAGCTAGCAATAATCCACCAAACAAAACCAATACCCAAGACGACATAATGAGGTGTCGTTAAGTGATTGAGGCTATATGCATCAGGCGAGATGTATAGAAAACTAAGTCCGGTAATAATGATTGCCGGCACAAGGGCAGCAATGCGAGAGTTGCTTCCTGTAAACTGAGTCCACTCCCAAAAACCTAATAGCGTTATTGCAGTTAAAGCGGCAATAAAGCCCATTAGCGGTAATTTAAAAATGCCTAAAATAACCAGGGGAGCTAAAATTAGTGCTGTTATTATTCTCTGTTTCAAACTAACTAGTCCTTATTGAGCTGCCATCAATGCCTTTATTTGTTCACCTGTACAGCCAAAACGACGTTCTCGGTTGATAAACCAAGTCACAGCTTCTACCAAACTGTCTTCATCGAATTCTGGCCAGTACTCTGGTGTAAAGTACATTTCTGCATAAGCCATTTGCCACAACATAAAGTTGCTGATGCGGCACTCTCCACTGGTGCGAATTAAAAGATCCACTTCCGGTAGGTCTGCCATGGTCAAATGCTCAGTGATTAGCTGCTCATTGATATCCTCTACACGAATTTCACCGTTACGTGCTTTTAGCGCTAACGTTTTAGCAGCTTCTGTGATGTCCCATTTACCGCCATAGTTGGCTGCAATGTTGATCACCATACCCGTGTTATCTGCCGTTAGGTTTTCTGCTTCTACAATTTTCTTTTGTAGACGCTCACTAAATCGACTGGTATCACCGATCACGCGCAACCGTAAGTTATTTTTGTGTAGTTTTTTTACTTCACTAGACAGGACCGTGATAAACAGTTCCATCAAAAGACCCACTTCTTCCTCCGGACGACGCCAGTTTTCACTACTAAAAGCAAACAGCGTCATGGCTCTAATGCCTAGTTTTGAAGCAGCAGCCACGGTCTTACGAACGGCACTAACGCCTTTTTTATGACCAAATACGCGAGGTTTTCCTTTGGACTTAGCCCAACGGCCATTACCGTCCATAATGATGGCAATATGCTTAGGAAGGGAATCAGAGAAGGCTTGAGAATTTTGCATAGGGAGTTAATTGAGTTCCATCAGTTGGATAGACTAACATAAAAAAACGCTGAGCTGTGAGCACAGCGTTTTCCAACAGTGATGTGTGTGGGAGTATTAAACTTCCATCAACTCTTTTTCTTTTGCAGCAAGAACTTCATCGATCTTCTTAACTGCAACGTCAGTTAGCTTTTGAATTTCGTCTTGTGCTTTACGATCTTCATCTTCAGAGATTTCTTTATCTTTTAGAAGCGCTTTAAGATCGTTGTTTGCGTCACGACGGATGTTACGAACAGCAACACGACCACCTTCAGCTTCACCACGGACGATCTTAACTAGGTCTTTACGACGTTCTTCCGTTAGCGGTGGAAGTGGAACGCGGATGATAGTGCCAGCTGACATGGGGTTTAGACCAAGGTCAGACGTCATGATCGCTTTTTCTACTTTCGGCGTCAGCTCTTTATCAAAAACCGTGATTGCAAGTGTACGTGCATCTTCAGCAATAACGTTTGCTACTTGGTTTAGAGGTGTTGCTGCACCGTAGTATTCTACAGAAATACCAGATAGTAGGCTTGGGTGTGCACGACCTGTACGAATTTTAGAAAGGTTGTTCTTAAGCGCTTCAACGCTTTTATCCATGCGCTCTTGCGCGTCTTTTTTGATTTCGTTAATCACAGTTTCACCTTAAAAATGTCATCTTTCCTGAAGAAAGCCTAAAACGGTTGAGCAAAGCAAGCACCACCCTAACGCTTTGGAGTGGCACCTTAAGCCAAGCTTATTCGTTGATGAGCGTGCCTTCTGCTTCGCCCATTACCACGCGACGTAGTGCGCCTGGCTTGTTCATATTAAATACGCGGATTGGCATTTTGTGGTCACGAGCTAGCGTAAACGCCGCCAAGTCCATAACTTTCAGCTCTTTATCCAGAACTTCTGCATAAGATAGCTTATCATACAGCTCTGCGTCTGGGTTTGCTACAGGGTCAGCAGTAAATACACCATCAACTTTCGTCGCTTTTAGTACAACATCCGCTTCAATTTCGATACCACGTAAACAAGCAGCAGAATCCGTTGTAAAGAACGGGTTACCAGTACCAGCAGAGAAGATGACAACTCGGCCTTGGCGAAGCTCACGGATCGCATCAGCCCAATTATAGTCGTCACATACGCCTTTTAGAGGGATTGCAGACATAACGCGCGCATTTACGTATGCACGGTGAAGAGCATCACGCATCGCTAGGCCATTCATTACTGTAGCAAGCATACCCATGTGGTCACCAACTACGCGGTTCATACCAGCTTCAGCTAGGCCTGCACCACGGAACAAGTTACCGCCACCGATAACTACACCAACCTGAACACCCAGTTCAACCAGTTCTTTAACTTCTTGTGCCATACGATCAAGGACCGCAGGATCAATACCAAAACCGTCTTCACCTTGAAGAGCTTCACCACTCAGTTTTAATAGAATACGTTGATACGCTGGTTTAGGGTTCGTAGTCATGGAGTTTACCTTCCAAAGAGAGTTGTTGATTAACAGTCATGAATAGACACAACTTCAGTTATGGCTATTCATCACGGCTAATCGTTCACTGCTCATAAAAAGACCGCAGCCTTGGCTACGGTCTAATCTTTATACAGTCTCTAAGGATTAACCTTTTTGAGCTGCTGCAACTTCTTCAGCGAAGCTCATTTCTTCTTTCTTCTCGATACCTTCACCTACTTCTAGGCGAACGAACGTAGAAACTGAAGCGCCTTTTTCTTTCAGCATTTCGCCTACAGTTTTCTTAGGCTCCATGATGAAAGCTTGACCTGTTAGAGAGATCTCGCCAGTGAATTTCTTCATGCGGCCAACAACCATCTTCTCAGCGATTTCAGCAGGCTTGCCTTCGTTCATTGCGATTTCAACTTGAACCGCTTTCTCTTTTTCTACTACGTCAGCTGGTACGTCTTCTGGGTTAACGAACTCTGGCTTAGAAGCAGCAACGTGCATTGCAACGTGCTTAAGAGTTTCTGCGTCGCCTTCACCAGCAACAACAACACCGATTTTCTCACCGTGACGGTAAGAAGCGATTGCAGTGCCTTGAACGTATTCTACGCGACGGATAGTGATGTTTTCACCGATTTTAGCTACTAGAGCTACACGTGCGTCTTCGAATTGTGCTTGTAGTTCTTCAACAGAAGCTTTTGAAGCTAGAGCTGCAGCTGCAACTTCTTCTGCGAATGCAGTGAAGTTACCGTCTTTAGCAACGAAGTCAGTTTGGCAGTTAACTTCAAGAAGAACAGCAACGCCGTTTTCTTCTTTGATGATGATTGCGCCTTCAGCTGCAACGTTACCAGCTTTCTTAGCTGCTTTCGCTGCGCCAGATTTACGCATGTTTTCAATTGCTAGTTCGATGTCAGCGTTTGCTTCTACAAGCGCTTTCTTACATTCCATCATGCCAGCGCCAGTACGCTCGCGAAGTTCTTTAACTAGAGCAGCAGTTACAGTTGCCATTCTGTCTTCCTCGTTTGATTCGAAATAAGGTAAAAAACAGGGGCCTAACATTGTCGGCCCCCATTGCTAACTATAACTTAGTTTATGCTACACAAAGGTTTCACATAGACCAAGTGTGACACAGAGCCGCTATTATTCAGCTTCTACGAAACCGTCTTTTTCAGCAACTGCAGCTACGTCTTTGTTACGACCTTCAGATACTGCTGAAGCAGCAGCGTTCAGGTATAGCTGTACAGCGCGGATCGCGTCGTCGTTACCTGGGATTACGTAGTCAACGCCGTCTGGGTTAGAGTTAGTATCTACCACAGCGTATACTGGAATACCTAGGTTGTTAGCTTCTTTAATTGCAATGTGTTCGTGATCAGCGTCGATTACGAATAGAGCGTCTGGTAGGCCGCCCATGTCTTTGATACCACCAAGAGATTTCTCTAGCTTCTCCATTTCGCGAGTACGCATTAGAGCTTCTTTCTTAGTTAGTTTGTCAAAAGTACCGTCTTGAGATTGAGTCTCTAGTTCTTTTAGACGCTTGATAGACTGACGAACTGTTTTGTAGTTTGTAAGCATACCGCCTAACCAGCGGTTGTTTACGTAAAACTGGTTGCTTGCGATTGCAGCTTCTTTAACAGCTTCAGATGCAGCGCGCTTAGTACCTACGAATAGAACCTTACCTTTCTTCTCGCCAACTTTAGCTAGTTCAGCTAGAGCGTCGTTGAACATTGGTACAGTTTTTTCTAGGTTGATGATATGAACTTTGTTACGAGCGCCAAAGATGAATGGCTTCATTTTTGGGTTCCAGTAACGAGTCTGGTGACCGAAGTGAACACCAGCTTTTAGCATATCGCGCATTGATACAGTTGCCATTTTAAAATCCTCTATGGGGTTAGGCCTCCACATTCCCCATAACTCCGACCAAGCTTCTGCTCAGCACCCCGGAATATGTGACGGAATGTGTGTGATTTAAAGATAAAAGGTTATTCGGATGAAGCTTGCTTCGCCGCTTAACTTTGCTAAACGAAGAGAACAGTCCTCTATTCCGGCGCGCTTTATACCATATTTTAGCTCACTGTGGCTAGTAAAAATTATTTCTTCACCGAGCCACTTTCTCCTATTTATAAGCAAAACTTTAAACATATGATCGAATTAAGAATGATGCATATTCCTATCTAACTTGGGTTAACGCCCCGATGTCTGATAGAATGCGGCCATTCGCACGTTTACGTGCTTAGGAATAAGTAGAGAAAGCCAATGTCAATCAAGATTAAAACTGCTGAAGAAATAGAACGCATGCGCATTGCGGGCAAGCTAGCCGCAGAGATTCTAGAAATGATCGAACCACACATCAAAGTTGGTGTGACGACAGAAGAGTTAAACAAAATCTGTCATGAGTACGCTCTAGAAAAAGGCGCATACTCTGCTCCGCTTGATTACCATGGTTTCCCTAAGTCGATCTGTACTTCAATCAACCATATCGTATGCCACGGTATTCCAGCGGAAAAAGACGAAATCGGTAGCAACGGCCAAATGAAGCCGGCGGTACTAAAAGATGGCGACATCTTAAACGTTGATATTACCGTAATCGTTCCAAATGATGAGAATGCAGATCTGAGCGTGCGTCCTCAGGGGTACCATGGTGACACTTCTAAGATGTTCCTAGTCGGTGATGTTTCGCCTGCAAACAAACGTCTGTGCATGGTAGCTCAAGAAGCACTGTACGTTGGTATGCGTACCGTAAAGCCAGGTTCAACAGTTGGTGACATCGGTACAGCTATCGAGAAGTACATCAAAGAGAACAACAAGAACAATCCTCGCAACAAGTTTTCTATTGTGAAAGACTTCTGTGGTCACGGTATCGGCGATGAGTTCCATGAAGAACCACAAGTGGTTCATTACAAGAACAAAGACCGCCGCGTATTAAAAGAAGGCATGTGCTTTACTATTGAGCCGATGATTAACGCAGGTAAATTTGGTTGCTCTGTTGATGCACAAGATGACTGGACTGTTTACACGGGCGACGGCAAGAACTCTGCGCAATGGGAACATACCATTGTTGTAACAAAAGAAGGTTGTGAAGTACTGACGCTTCGTAGCGACGATACGATTCCTCGCCTAATGAAAAACGCGTAAAGCTGACGACCACTCGTTGTTTACTATATCCCTGCTTCGGCGGGGATATTTTTTATCTGCCGCAAATTTGTTAGATTGTTATTAGATTAGCTTGCACGGATGGCAAATATGACACTTCAGTCCCCTCTTACCTTTTCCGATGAACAAATCAATATCGGTGAACTCAAACAAGAATTAGAGAAGTTTAGCTCTAATCAAAACCAAGAGTTTCTCAATCATCATCCGGTAACAAGCTTGGTTTTAGCCAGAGCTGAATATATGGATCTGCTTCTCAATCGTTTGTGGCAACATTTTGGTTTCAAGGATATTTACAACATTTCCCTGGTTGCCGTTGGTGGCTACGGACGCGGTGAGCTGCATCCACTCTCCGATATCGATATTTTGATTCTGTCGAACAATAAACTGCCAACCGCGTTAGAAGCAAAAATCAGCGAATTCATTACGCTGTTGTGGGATTTAAAACTCGAGGTCGGACACGCTGTTCGCACCGTTACTGAATGTGCTGAAATTGGTAAAGCCGATCTAACGGTCGCGACAAACCTGCAAGAAGCGCGACTGCTGTGTGGAAGCGAGGACACCTTTCAGGCACTGAAGAAAGTCGTGTTATCAGACTCCTTCTGGCCAAGTGAGACGTTTTACCGCGCTAAAATTCAAGAGCAGCGCGAACGCCATGCACGTTACCACGACACGACCTACAACTTAGAACCGGACATTAAATCAACCCCTGGCGGGCTACGCGATATTCATACATTAAGCTGGGTCGCTCGACGTCACTTTGGTGCGACTTCATTGTTGGAAATGAGCCGATACGGATTTTTAACTGACGCAGAATACCGAGAATTGGTTGAATGTCAGGACTTCCTTTGGCGAGTACGTTTCGCTCTGCATATGGAGCTTCGCCGCTATGACAACCGCTTGACCTTTGCTCATCAAGCACAAGTTGCGGAAAATCTAGGCTATGTCGGAGAAGGCAACCGAGGCGTAGAAATGATGATGAAAGAGTTCTACCGCACGCTTCGTCGTGTGGCAGAGCTCAATAAAATGCTACTCAAACTCTTTGACCAAGCAATCATTAATGGTGGGGCAACAGAAAGTGCCGAGATTCTCGATACAGACTTTCAACGTCGCGGTTCTTTAATTGAAGCGCGGAAACCCGCATTGTTCCAAGCTCGCCCAGAAACTATTCTGGATATGTTCTTACATATTGCTAACGACTCAACTATTGAAGGGGTGAGCCCACCAACGCTGCGTCAACTGCGCACCGCTCGGCGTCGGCTCAACAAGTTTTTGCACACCATTCCTGCTGCGCGTGAAAAGTTCATGGCGTTATGTCGTCACCCTAATGCTCTGCACAAAGCATTCAGCCTCATGCACCGATTAGGGGTTATGGCGGCCTATTTACCGCAATGGAGTCAGATTGTTGGTCAAATGCAGTTTGACTTATTCCACGCCTACACGGTTGATGAGCACAGTATTCGCTTACTTAAACACATCAACACTTTTAGTGACCCAGAAAATCATGCGAAGCACCCTATTTGCTGTGACGTCTACCCACGGATGCAAAAGAAAGAGCTGCTGATTATTGCCGCTATTTTCCATGATATCGGGAAAGGTCGTGGCGGCGATCACTCGATTATCGGTGAAGGAGAAGCGTACGACTTCTGTATTGAGCATGGCTTATCGAAGCCCGAAGCGAAACTTGTCGCTTGGTTGGTAAGGCATCATCTATTAATGTCCGTCACAGCACAGCGCCGAGACATTTATGATCCCGATGTCATTACCGAGTTTGCCAAAAAAGTCAGAGACGAAGAATCTCTCGATTATCTTGTATGCCTGACAGTTGCAGATATTTGTGCAACCAACCCAGAACTTTGGAATGCTTGGAAACGAACTTTACTTGCAGAGCTGTATTACTCCACACAACGTGCTTTACGCAGAGGGCTAGAGAACCCTGTCGATGTGCGTGAGAGAATTCGCCACAATCAACAGATGGCCTCCGCAATGCTGCGCAAAGAGGGGTTTGCCGCGCGCGAAATTGAAGTATTGTGGCAACGCTTCAAAGCTGACTACTTCCTTCGTCATACTCATACGCAAATCGCGTGGCACTGCGAACACTTACTTCGCATGGAAGATCCGACTAAGCCTTTGGTGTTGATCAGTAAAAAAGCCACTCGTGGCGGCACTGAGGTGTTTGTATATACGAAAGACCAGCCTGCTTTATTTGCGACGGTCGTGGCGGAGTTAGATAGGCGTAATTTTAATGTACACGACGCACAAATAATGACCAGCAAAGATGGGCACGTGATTGATACCTTTATGGTACTCGATCAACATGGCGAAGCGATCGATGAATCTCGTCACGCCGCGGTGATTAAACACCTCACTCATGTACTGGAGGCAGGCCGACCAACCAAGATTAAAACGCGCCGTACTCCGAACAAACTTCAGCACTTTAACGTGAAAACCAAAGTCGACTTCTTACCAACCAAAGGTAAAAAACACACTTTAATGGAGTTTGTCGCGCTAGACACACCAGGGCTGTTGGCCAAAGTAGGCCGTACGTTTGCTGATTTAAATATCAACCTTCACGGTGCCAAAATCACCACCATTGGTGAGCGAGCAGAAGACTTGTTTATTTTAACCAGTGATGCAGGAGGAAGATTAAGTGAAGAACAGCAAGATGAGCTAAGAGAGAGATTGATCGAAAAGTTATCTGATGAGGTCGCAGCTTAGATCAAACCTGCCAATCTTTTCGGTTCAGGGCGAGAGCGATCTTGCCCACAAGTTAAGCATTTTGGCTAAATATCAGCTATCTAGCTCATACATAGGCTGCTACAGTTATATCAATATCAATTCGATGTAATAGAGGTAGCCTATGTATCCCCACCTCACTGGTTTGGGTATTCACGACCCTAAGCAGATTGAACGTTATTCCCTACGCCAAGAAGCACACAAAGACGTACTCAAGATCTATTTCCACAAGCAAAAAGGCGAACTGTTCGCTAAAAGCGTTAAATTCAAATACCCACGCCAAATCAAAAATGTTCTTGTTGATAGTGGCAGTCACAAATATAAAGAAGTAACGGAAATCAACCGTAACCTCACATTAGTCATTGATGAACTGAATAAAATTACTAAGCCAACGAAACAACCTGAGGTTGATGTAAAAGAGAAAATTCTTTCAGACCTTCGTCATTTAGAAAAAGTCGTTTCGAGTAAGATCGCAGAGATCGAAGCGGATCTTGAAAAACTAAAGTAAAACGTTAAGTCTTAAATATTAAAAAGGGTTAGCATTGATGCTAACCCTTTTTATTTGTACTCAATCATTATCTAGATCTAACTGCGCCGATTATCGGTTAATCATCGATTCATCCCACTCAAATCGAGTAAACAATTGCTGCCAAGTTTCATCAAGATTGGCCGTCATAACAATCTCTTGATCGGTAAATGGATGGATGAACCGTAACTCTGAAGCATGCAGTAGCAAACGATGAGAATCAAACTCTGTGCGATACAGCTTGTTGTGCTTTCCATCCCCGTGCGTTGTATCACCCACGATCGGATGGCGTAGATGTGCCATATGACGACGAAGTTGGTGCTTACGCCCCGTTTTAGGTTTCATCTCAACTAAGCAATAACGCGTTGTAGGAAATTTACCCGTCGAATAGGGAACTTCCACTTTAGCCAACGGCTTATATTCCGTCACCGCTTCTTGCGCTTCTTTTTCTTGTGAAGCGAACTTATCAGCAATCTTGTCCAACTCGACTTTGAGCGCGTAATCCAAGACGCCCTCTTCCTCAATCCAACCGCGTACTATTGCGTGGTATGTCTTTTCCATTTTATGTTCAGCAAACATCGGCATGACTTGTGATGCGACTTCACTCGACAACGCAAACACAAGCACACCAGATGTTGGACGATCCAGACGATGCAATGGGAACACATGCTGACCAATTTGGTCGCGCAAAGTTTGCATGACAAATTGAGTTTCGTGTTTATCTAACCAACTGCGATGCACTAACATGCCGGCAGGCTTGTTGACCGCTACAAAATATTCATCCTGATAAACGATCTCCAGCTCAACTGGTTCTGAAGATCGCGCTATTTCTTGTTCTAGCATTCGTTTACTTACACAGTTCGTCAATGGTTCGGATTGTAACAAGCAGCTCGGCGAACTGCGGTTCCTGCTTCCACGCTTCTGAAAAATAGGGCTCGAGAGAAAACCCTCTTGGCAATGGTTGGTTGTTTTCCACTAGCACGTGCATTCTGTCTATAAAGATCCACTGCAACCACTCATGAGGATGCAATGTATCAATCGCAAATGGCTCCACGCTTTGTAAGGCTTGCTCTGAAGGCCTAGTGTGTTGCCACAACTTATGTTCTTTAAGCTGCGTTTCAAGTTGGTGAAGTAAGTCGACCAATTGAGTATTTGTTACCATTAATTCTATCTCGAACCTTGAATTAGCCGAGAATGATACCATTTCTTGTGAAAAGAACGTTAGGACGTCGTATTTAATGGAAAACATTCAAACCCTCACTCAACTGTTGAACAACAGCCACTGTGATTATCAAATCTTCGATCTTGGTCGTCGTATCAAAACCATCGCTAAGAAAGAGTTTGCCGATGTAGAAAAAGGTCAAGCACCGTACCCATTTCCAATGCAGCGTAAAGCACACCTTGCCATCGCTTATTGGAATGAACAAAAGCAACCTTGGATTTGGTTTCTAAAGTTTGAATTGGACGAGCGCGGTTTGTTAAAGCAAGCGGATATCGGCAATTTCATTAAATACGTCGTGGAGGCTATGGGAACACGCCTCAATGATGATATCACTGAAGAGCAACAACAAAAGCTGTCTAACAACCCATACACTTTCAAACCTTCCGAAGATAAAATGGCCGTGTTTCATAGCCAGGTCCGCGCAAACCTCAATCTTCCTACCAGCCAATATTACGAGCATACCCAGCATTACTTCTCTGGAGGTTTAGGCTGGGATAATTGGCAAACTGTAGGTCTGCAAGGTATCACAGACATAGCCGCTCGCCTGGACAAAGAGCAAAACGGGCTAATGATACGCAAAGCGTTGAACCACCTACCAAATGAGCCACTTTATGCCCTATTAGGTGCGCTTGAGCACGTAGAGCTTCAAGAGCGTTTAGCAGAACGTATCGCGGAAAAGGCACAGCAAGAAATCGCAAGTAGCGAACCTGATCTCTTCCTACTTTCAGCACTTATCCGAGCCCTTGCTGGTGCACCAACAGAAGTCGCCTCTCCAGTATTAGATGCGATATTGCATAGCCCTCGTTTAAGCCATCAGGAGGTATTGATTGGTGTGGCGGGTCGCGCTTGGCACTTACTCGCCAATGAAAAGGTAGCAGAACAGTTTTTGCTGCGTTTAGCTCAAACCGGTAATCAAGCCCTATTTAATCAGTTATTTGCCGATTTAGTGATGCTGCCAGAGTTAAGAATGGTGTTATTGCCTTTAATGCATTCAAACCCATCAGAGGAACTAGCAAATGCGCTAGTAAGCTTACAACAAACAACAAAAAGCTAAGAAAGGTTCAGGAATGATTGGTGATCTTTTAGCAATTTTAGGGCTCTGCTTTTTCTGTTACCTGTTTTGGCAACAGCGTCGCCAAGCCGAACTCGCAAAAGCGGCCATCACGCGTAAATGTGAGCAATTGGATCTCCAATTAATCAGCATCGCCTTTGGTGCCCATAAACTAAAAACGCCAGACGGAGTCTGGCGTTGGCATACGGTGTATCAATTTGAGTTTTCATCTCTTGGTGACGATTGCTACCAAGGAGAGTTAACCATGGTCGGTTTCAGGCCGCAGAACTTTCACCTACCACCGCATCGCTTGTAAATTCCATTTCAAAGTAAGGACCATATATATCCTTACTTTCTTTTGTTTCAACAAATCCCAGCTTTTTCAGTACTGCCATAGAAGCTTGATGATTGCTATTCACGTTAGCTTTCACCTTATTCAAGCCCAATTCACGGCACGCTTTGGGGAAAAATGCTTTTAGTGCTTCTGTTGCTAACCCTTTACCCCAATATGATTTATCAAAAATAAACCCTAATTCAGGTTCGGAATCGAGATTAGCAATGAACACGTGCCCCATATAGTCACGACTGGTGCTCTCTAGCACTGCCATACTATAAATGTTCTCATCATCCAGTATTTTCTCAAACATCTGTTTGGCAGACGCAACTGTATACGGACCATTCAATTCAGCACGGTTTTTCGCACAGCAATTCAGCATGACGAATTCTAGTTGCAACGACTCATTGTAGGGTAGAAGAAGCATTCTTCTGGTTACTATGGCCACATCTGTTCCTTGATTACAACAAACTTAATCTATCCGCAGATCACAAACTCGATGAGCTGAACATGCTCAATGATTGCGGGCATAACACCTTGTAGAGAAGCCGAAAGTTAAACCAACTGGTTGGAAAGGATATTGATCTGAGTTGTTTTTTATTAAGTGTTATTAGGAATTTATATATTTTGTGATATTGATATCCCCAAGTAACATCGAGATGCTTAATTCAATGAGAGCACTGGATATCGTTTTTATATAAGAAAGACCCCGACACATAAGTATCGGGGTCATGGTCTTACTCGCAGCAGTCCGGCTACTAAAAGTGCTCCATGCATCATCCATAATAGTGGCTGATTCCGTCAGCTTATTCCTTACGTCGCCGTCCTAGCGGTGTCCTTATCATCCTGACTGCTAACATTCCTCGTTAGCACACGTCACTTGTTCCTTGAGCGGTGTCCCTTGCATCTTCCTGATGCTGTCCATAACCTCAATCCTAGAGGGGTCCATTGTCTATCCTTAGTCATCAACATCCTATTGATGATCGTATCCTTACAATGTCCTACGCTCCATGCTTGATTAATCATCCTGACCAACCAAATCGTCTTCCTGACGATAACCAAATCCTTGGTGCTTTCCTGTTCCATGTCTGCTTCCTGCTGACAACTCTCAATTTACGCCTTTTCCAAAAATAGACAATCTATCTAAGATAAATATTTGGCCCTCACATTGGTTAACAAGTTGTTAAATCATTGTTTATCATAAACTTAAGCTCTTTATCTTCTCTTTTTCCGCTTACGAAATCGTTTTCTCTCACAACCTATGTAAGAGATCTCTCACACTACACTCTCCAAAATGCCATTCGCCAAATCAGCGCACTCAACGTATGATGATAGATATATCGTTGTTAAGGATTAAAAATGTTAACTCAAGACGTTACTAAAGAATTAGAAGCGGCAATGGAACAGTTGCAACAACAAGGAAAAGAGCCAACCGTAGCGTTAGTGAAAGCACGATTGAAAACGCCAGTTCCAATGCCAGCGTTAATCACCGCAATAAAAAGTTGGAAGAGTGCTCAACGCGTACCCAAGGTTGAAATCGCAGCACAGCACCACACCGATAATGATCGTCTTGAAGCCCTAGAACGCACCGTAAAAATGCTAGCCATTCGTATTGAAGAGTTAGAAGCGAAACTCAGTGAGAAATCATCATGAAGTTATGGGTAGATGCAGACGCGTGTCCGAAAGTTATTCGCGAAACCATTGTGCGTGCCGCCGAGCGTACGGGGATTGAATGTACGTTTGTCGCTAACCACGTTGTCCCTGTGCCGAAAAGAGACAACATCCACTCGCTGCAAGTCCCTGCGGGATTTGACATCGCAGACAACGAAATCGTCAAGCGTGTAGAAGCCAACGATTTGGTGATCACGTCAGATATTCCGCTTGCAGATGAGGTCATCTCTAAAGGCGCTCAAGCCCTCAGTTCTCGTGGCGAGCTCTATACAAAAGACACCATCAAAGCTCGCCTAAATATCCGCGACTTTATGGAAACCATGCGTTCAAGCGGAATTCAGACAGGTGGGCCCGCCGCGCTTTCTCAAACCGATCGACGCGAATTTGCAAACCATTTGGATCGTATTTTGGCGAAATTCAAGAAGTAACCCTCACTCTATTCATATTGAGCCAGCAAATCAAAGCCTGGCTCATTCCTGAAAATTCATTCTCAGCATTGCACCCAAAGCGTGCTCTTACTCCCATTTGTTTTGTTCTGTTTATTTTTCATCTCGCTCGCCATAGCTTCAATATGCAACGTGGTTTATTTTGAACGACGTTTTTAATAAGTGTATAGAGAATAATGGGCTTTAACATCGTTTCCAGTGGAAGCTACCTGCCAACGAATCAATGGTCTGATCGAGAGATGGATCGCTTCCTAAAATTAGCGCCAGGGACCTGCCGAAATAAATTCGACGTTGAATATCGTCATGTAGCCAATACAAAAGAGACCGCTATTTACATGGCGGTGCAGGCAATAGAGCAGTGTTTAGGAAACACACATACCTTAAGCTCCGTTGATCTTCTTATCTACGCTAGCGGCACACACCACCAGTCTCTACCCTACGACGCCTCAGCGGTTCTCGCCGCGTTAGACGCTCCAACATGGCTAGAAAGCTTTGATTTGAACAGCTCCTGTTTATCCTTTCTCTCTGCGCTTGATCTTGCCCAGAGTCTATTCTTAGCAAAACGATACCGTCGGATTCTTATTGTCACCAGCGAACTCGCCACTGGCATCACACTGAATCGAAATTTTACGCTCAAACCAGAAGTTGCAACGCTATTCGCGGACGGTGCCGCCGCATTTTTGCTCGAAGAACACGACGATGATGGATTGCTCACCAGTCACTTTGAAACGCATCATACCGGGTATTCATTTTGTCAAATTAAGGGCGGAGGTAGTCATATCAATCCGCATACCTCCGAGCATCAAGCCTATTTAAAAAGTTGCCAGTTTGAAATGGAGGGCAAAGCACTCTTTAAACATGTGCGTAAAGCCTTACCAGCGTTTCTAAAAAAAGGGTTTGACGCCTCTCCGGTAACACTCGGCGATATTGATTATTTTCTTCCTCATCAAGCCAGCGCGCATGGATTAAAAAAACTGCCTTCACTCACCGAGCTACCAACAGAGAAAACCGTTAATCACTTTTCGACTTTGGGAAACCAAGTCGCCGCCTCACTCCCAATTAACTTACACTGGCTGCGTAATCAGCCAGAAACCGCAGGAAAACATGTGTTATTAGCTGGCACCGCCGCAGGGTTGTCGCTAGGGATGGGAGTGCTAAAACTATGAAGATATTGGTCACTGGTGGCAGCGGGATGTTGGGTAGCGCAATTCTGAGAATGTTTCACCAGCAGCATGAACTGCATTTTATAGCACGAAATACAGTCATCGCTAAACAACTCGCCGAGCAATTCGATGTTATCCCCCATATAGTCGATTTAAGAGACCACTCAGCAGTTCATGCGGTATGCCAAGGTATGGATGCAGTCATCCATTGTGCCGCTCTCTCAAGCCCATGGGGAAAGTGGCAGGCGTTTTATCAAGCCAATGTAGATGCCACCAAAAACCTCGTCAATGCGGCTAATACGCATCAAATCTCGCGTTTTATCCATATTTCGTCCACCAGCGTCTACTTTGACCATCAAGACCGTTGGAATATTCGAGAAACCGACGCCATAGCTTCATACTGGTGTAATGATTACGCACACACAAAATATCTATCAGAAATTGAAGCCGTAAAAGGTCGAAGTAAAGCGATCATTTTAAGACCGCGTGGCATTTTTGGACCCAATGATCGCGCGATTATCCCAAGAGTGCTTAAGGCGATAAAAAACAACACTCTGCTTCTGCCATCGGGTAGAAATCCTGTGGTTGATCTGACCTATGTCGACAACGTTGCCCATGCAGCGATGCTCGCTTGCACTCAGGCAGACCGACTTCAGCATGGTGATGTGTTCAACATTTCCAACAACGAACCAATGCCAATTGAGACTGTTCTGCAAGCTTTATGTGAGGGGTTAAACCTAAAAGTAACGTTACAATCATTACCATACGGTGTGGTATCACCATTATTAAAGCTCAGTGAGCAAATACGAAGGCACTTACCACATCAGCCAGAACCAAGGCTCACCTCATACAGCGCAGGATTGTTTAACTATCATCAAACTCTGGATATCAGCAAGGCGAAACAAACACTGAATTACCAACCGCTTTTTTCAATTCAAGAAGGAATACAGCAGTATGCAAACTGGTCTAAAAATAAAAATCTTTGAGGCTGGACACTGCGTACACCCAGGCTTTGTTGTCAAACCAGGTTCTGGTATCAAGCCTAGAGCATTTCCGGCAGCCGTTGCGTTAATTCAGCACCCAACGCAAGGCAACATCCTGTTCGACACGGGATATCACGAGCATTTTTTTAGCGCGACTCGTCCCTTCCCTGAACGTTTTTATGCTTGGACAACACCTTGTCGCTATAAAAAAGAACACGGAATTGTTGCGCAGTTAGCAAAAGAAAGTCTCAAACCTCATGATATTGAACACTTAGTGCTCTCCCACTTCCATGCTGATCACATTGCTGCCGTGTCTGAGTTTTCCCACTCTCAATTGCATTGCCAACAAAAAGGGGTAGATGCAATTACTAAAAGTGGTCGAATTGGAGGCGTAAGAAAAGGATACCTAAAAGCTCTACTTCCTCCACAGATTGAACCTAACTTATTCATTCATAGTGATTTTTCTGTACCAATCAGCCAAATTCTTCCTCAGTGCCAAGGTGTTAATTTGCTCTGTAAAGACATGTTCGACGACGGAGTCATTTATATGGTTAGCTTGCCAGGCCATGCAGCTGGCCAAGTGGGCTTGCTGGTTAAAAGAGACCAAGGTTGGCTATTCTTACTCGCCGATGCATGCTGGTTAATCGAGAGCTTGAGTGAAAATATTGATCAGCATTGGCTGGCGAACATGCTTTGCGATGACACAAATGCCTATAAAAACACCCTCTCCGAATTGAGAAGTTGCTACCAACAAACCCACCACTTTGTTCGCTTCGTGCCTTCACATTGTCAGGAAACTATCCGGCAGCTAATCAAAGAAGGGTGGATGAAGTGATAACGCTTATCTCAGAATTCTGGCGAACCCGCTACCGCCCATTCGGTTCAAGGGAACAAGTCGAAGCGTGGCAGCAACAACATTTAACGCAACACCTGGAATGGGTATGCTGTCATTCACCGTATTACCGCTCACTTCAAGGTGCAGCACTCAGTGATTTCCCTATCATGAATAAGCAAACCATGATGGAGAACCTCTCGGAGTTGAATACGAAAGGCTTAGATGCTGAACAGCTAATGCAACAAGCACTCGACGCAGAACAGTCACGCAACTTCGCCGCTTCGAAAGTTGGCGATGTTACTGTTGGGCTTTCCTCGGGCACATCAGGCATGCGCGGGTTGTTTCTTGCTGACAAACAGGAAACGCAACTATGGGCTGGCAATATATTGGCTCGCCTGTTGCCCAACCTATGGCAAAAACACCGAATTGCGCTAGCCTTGCGCGCCAACAGCCCACTGTATAAATCCATCGCGAAAGGGCCAGTCACATTCTTTTATGCCGATTTGACCAAACCTTACCAAGAATGGATAAAAGAGCTGGATGAGTTCCAACCCACACTTTTGGTTGGTAGTGCGCAAGCTCTTCAGCTCTGCGCCCAGTTCAGCGGTCAATTTAGTCAACCCGAAATTCAACCACAGCGGATCATTTCTGGTGCAGAAGTCCTAACTGAGAGTGACCGTCACTTTATTTCTCAACGGTTCGACAGCGAACTCCATGAAGTCTATCAATGTACCGAAGGTTTTCTTGCATGTACTGATCAGCATGGACAAATGCGCTGGAATCAAGATGTTGTTTACATCGAAAAACATTGGCTGAATACCGAACGTACTCATTACAGCCCAATTATCACCGATTTTCGTCGTAAAACTCAGCCAATTATTCGTTATCAGCTCGACGATATTATTGAGAATAAACAGGATAATGGCGTATTTGAACCTCTTGGCGCGATTGCCGGACGATGTGGTGATCGCCTCACGCTAAACGCAAACCACGTCCCAGTGACGGTGTTACCAGATCTCATCTACCGCGCTATAACGCTATTTGCCAAAGGTCGCGTGGATTACCGAATCACCCAAACAGGGTCACAAGCCATTCAAATTGAAGCGGATTTTCACCACCATCGGGTTATACATCAAGCCTTGATAAAGTTGTTTGACCAATTGCGGCTTGATCCTGTCAGATTTAGTTACCGCCCTGCGCCTATTTGGACGCCAATGAATAAACAACGACGTGTGGTGAACATATGCGGGTCTTAATCACCGGAGCCCGAGCACCAGTTGCACTAGAGTGGGCAACCATGTGTATGCATCATGGACATGACGTAATTCTCACCGATTCGCTAAAAAAACCTCTAGGATCGTTTTTGCGAGGCATCAAGTCTTATATCCCCACCGCTTCGCCTCGATTTGCGTTTCCCAACTATCAACAGCAGATCCTAAAAATCATTACTCAGATGCGTATTGATATGGTGATACCCACTTGTGAAGAAGTGTATTACTTGGCTCATGTTGCCAAACAATGCCCAGAAGTAGATTTTTTTCTGCCCAATGTAGGACTACTCAATGCCCTGCACAACAAGTTGACCGTCTTTGAACAGCTTCAAGATTTGCCAGAAATTACACTTCCCAAAACTCGTTTGGTCGCTGATAAAAGTGAGATTGAAATTAATAAGAGAACCGTTCTAAAGCCCGTTTACTCTCGGTTTGGCGGGCAAGTCATAAGAGATGTGACGACTCAGTCTATTTCTGCCGCCACGATATCGCCCCTTTTCCCTTGGGTTCAGCAACAAAAAATCCATGGGACTCCGGTGTGTAACTATGCCATTTTTGAACATGGTGACCTTAAAGCACACCAAGCTTATGTGCCGAAATACTGTGTAAACGGCTCGGCCGCCAGTGCTTTTCAGCCGATCTCGTGCGAACGACTAGATAGATTTATCGCAGCTTTTGGTAAACGTCATACTTATCATGGGCAAGTGTCGTTTGACTTCATCAAATCACAAGATGAACTCTACGTGATTGAATGTAACCCAAGAGCCACCAGTGGTTTGCACCTACTCTCGTCTCGATGCAACCAACTGCTTCCTAATATGGAGTTTACCAGTCCTTCCAAGCAGCGATTGCATCATTTAGGTCCAATAACACTCATCGCGGAAGGTGGATTATCCCTGTTCAAGGCTCGAACTTGGCAAGATTGGTGGTCTGGAGTGAATGTGATGCAACAGCATAACTTACCGGCCGGGAGCCAAATCCGGAGTATGTTTGAATTACTCCGGTTAGCTAGGCAGAACAAGACGAAGTGGAGCGACGCTTCTACCGTTGATATTGAGTGGAATGGAGAGGCATTGAACTAATGACGCTTTCCTCTCAAGAATGGCATAAAACTTTTTTCACTCTTATGCAGTCGAATCCCATTGATGAATGCACAGCAAGCTTTGGTTGCTACTATATCGATGATGTTGCCATTCCCTACTCCGTAACACCAAAAATACCAAACAACTGTTATGCCGTGTCCCCTATGACACTGCTTAGTGGCTACGCCGAAGAAGAGCTTCACAAAGTCAAAAATGTGGCTGTTCGATGGGTATGTAAGTTACTTATTAATATGACTAAACCAATCTTATCACTGGCTGGATTGGATCAAGTCCAAACGCTCAACAATCAGTGCTTGTCCACCAATATGTATAGCGAACAATGGGCAGCCTTAAATCTCGATGAACTGCGTCGCGTCGCACTCGATCAATACCCCACCTTTCCCTTGGTGCTTCGCTCCCTCAACCAGCGTCAGCATTTACACTTAATTCAGCGATTGAAGCAGCCAAAATGGCAAAGCTTGGTAACACGACAAGTGTATTTACTTGATGATTGGCAAGCGTTCAGCTTCAACCGAGATTTAACGAAAGACTTCAAACTGCTTAATGATAAAGATTGGCAGTTTAGGCCACTGACCACTGATGAAGAATTTCAGCGTGCCAAAGAGTTATATGACATGCTTTACCTTGATAAATACAGCATCAATAACATCCAGTTTTCAAGCCAATATTTAAAACAGGCGAGCCAGAACAAATTAGTACATTTAGTGGGACTGTTTTATCAAGAAGAGATGCTGGCTACGTTAGGCATTGTAGAAATTGATAATGATATGACTTGCCCAATTTTTGGCTACGATACCAATAAGCCACAACGCCTCGCATTGTATCGTCGAATATCGGCCTATACCATCCGCCATGCCATGATATACCAGCGTCGCTTTAATATGAGCTCAGGCGCTCCGGCTTTTAAACGCAACAGAAAAGCCCGGCCAGAAATTGAATTTAGCTATGTTTATATTGCGCACTTACCTTGGTACAAACGCATAATTTGGAAAAGCTTGTGCTGGCTCACTCAGCACTTTTATCGCCCTTTGTTGATGCGTTTTCAGCTATAAACCGACATCTATAATCAGGTAAGCCTGCGTACACAGTCTCAATCGATAAAAAAGCCTGCGACGTTCGCAGGCTTTTTATAATGGAGCTGTGTGAGGTAACCGTTTTCTACGGTGTGTAGTATGTTGCTGCGCCAGGGCCTACTGGTAAACCAAATACGAATACCCATAGGTAGAACAGCACACTCCAACCTACAATGAAGCAGATTGAGTAAGGTAGCATGGTCGCGATCAGCGTACCGATACCTAAGTTCTTCATGTAACGAGTCGCTACGGCAAGAATCAAACCAAAGTAGCTCATCATTGGAGTAATGATGTTTGTCGTCGAGTCACCAATTCGGTAAGCAGCCTGAATCGTTTCCGGTGCATAACCAACAAGCATCAACATAGGAACAAAAATCGGAGCCGTTACTGCCCACTGTGCCGATGCCGAACCAATCATTAGGTTGATAAAGCCACACATCAGGATGAAGGCAAAGAACAACATTGGGCCAGTTAAGCCAATTTCTTGCAGGAAGCTAGCGCCAGCAACCGCGAATACCTGACCGAAGTTAGTCCATTTAAAGAAAGCAACGAACTGAGCCGCAAAGAAAACTAATACAATGTACATGCCCATAGAAGACATAGATTTCGCCATTGCATCAATTACATCGCGATCCGTCTTCATCGTGCCAACAACTTTACCAAACACAAAGCCTGGAATAGCAAAGAACACAAAGATGAATGCCACGATACTTTTCAGGAATGGTGAACCTGCAATTGTACCTGCATCAGAACGTAGAATGCCGTCTTCTGGAACAACCGTCCAAGCAAGCAGCGCTGAAACAACCAGTACAGCAACACCTGCTAGTTTTAGGCCTTTCTTCTCAATGTCTGTTAAGCCACCCATTTTGTCGTTCGACAAATCTTCTGAGGCTTCTTCTTCACTGTATTTGCCAAGCTTTGGCTCAACAATTTTTTCAGTAACAAACGCACCTGTGATTGCAATGAAGAATGTCGACACAAACATGAAGTACCAGTTAACTTCTGGACCAACAGTGTAAGTTGGGTCAATCATTTGCGCCGCCGTTTCAGTAATGCCTGACAACAGCGGGTCAACCGTACCAATAAGTAGGTTTGCTGAGTAACCACCAGATACACCAGCGAACGCCGCAGCAAGACCGGCAAGTGGGTGACGACCTAAAGAATGGAACAGCATTGCAGCCAGTGGAATAAGTACCACATAGCCAAGCTCTGATGCCGTATTTGAAATGATACCCGCGAAAACGACCGTCACTGTTACCATGCGTTGTGATGCACCCATGACTAAGCCACGCATTGCTGCAGATAGCAAGCCTGAGTATTCAGCAATAGCAACACCCAACATCGCAACCAATACCGTACCCAAAGGTGCAAAGCCGACAAAGTTTTTCACTAGATTGGTAACGATTAGTTCAAGGCCATCAGCGTTAAGCAAGCTAACGACATGAATCATGCCATCCGCGGCACGACCTTTTGCACCCTCAGGACGAGGATCAACTACGGAAACTTCGAAGTATCCTGCAATACCCGACATCACCAGAATGGCTAAACAGAAAATGGCAAATAGTGTGATCGGGTGGGGTAATAAGTTCCCCAAATATTCGACAGTATCCAAAAAGCGCGTAAACAGCGGCTTCTTAGGCGAGTTTTGTTTAATTGAATCAGATGAACTCATCTGTTCCCTCCTTGTTTTTATTCCTATGCAAATGTGACAAAAATGTCAAAAAGCGTGCGAAGGGTACTTGAGTAGAAGGTCAAATAAAAGCCCTAAATGTTACAAACTGTGACGAACGGAGGCATTTATAACCAACATTGAATAAAAATGTAGATATTTCATCCATGTAAGATAATTAACTCAACATTATCAATTAAACAAAACCATAAGTTAGATATATGCAGGTTGATTACTTTTGCACAGCTTTGAATCTCGGGTTCGTTTTACAAATGACATAAAGACGCCCTCTCCGTTTTACAATCTGGCAATCCGGATGACGACTTTTTGCACTTTTTAATGATTTTACTACCTTCATGATTTATTCCTTTTCGCTCTTAAATTGACCAAAACGACGGTTGAAGTTCGCAATGCGACCTTCGGTTTGTACAACGCGCTGTTTACCGGTGTAGTACGGGTGAGAAGCTGACGACACATCTAACGTAAAGTAAGGGTAAGTTTTGCCATCTTTCCATTCGATGGTTCTCTCCGTTTTCAACGTAGAACCAACGACAAAGTACTTATCTACACTGGTGTCGTGGAACACCACAGGACGATATTCAGGGTGGATTCCTTGTTTCATAATACTTTTCCTTTCAATTAAATTGTTATGTTATAACATTTTAATTAATAATCATTATCAACAAGAAAAGCAAGAGAAATTTGTGATACTTTTCATCTCAATGAATTCTTAAAGATGTCCACCATGTATTCCATCGAACCCATCGGCGTCATTGAGACACCGTACAAAGAAAAGTTTGCAGTTCCGCGCCAACCACGCTTAGTACCAGAGGCTAAAGCACGCGTAAAACTGTTAGGTTCAGCAAATAGCCCTGAAGCAGTGCGTGGGCTAGAACAGTTCTCTCACGTTTGGTTGTTGTTTCTATTTGATCAGAATCTGGAAGCTGGTTGGAAACCAACTGTACGTCCGCCACGATTAGGCGGCAATGAACGAATTGGTGTCTTTGCCTCGCGCTCGACTTTCCGTCCAAACGGAATCGGAATGTCAGCCGTTGAAGTGAAAGGAGTCACTAAGCAAGGCGATCAAATCTATCTTGATTTAGGCAGTGTAGATCTCGTGGATGGGACACCGATTGTGGATATTAAGCCTTATATCCCCTATTCGGATTCTATTTCGGAAGCACAAGGCGGATACGCAGACCAAGAGCCAGAAAAGTCACAAGTCACCTTTTCTGCTCAAGCATTAGCAACGATAGAAAATCGATCCGATACTGACTATGTAAGATCAGTCATTGAACAAGTTCTGGCACAAGATCCTCGCCCTGCATATAAGAAAAACAAGCCGGACGACAAAGAATATGCGGTAAATTTGTTCGACTTGAACGTAAAGTTCACAGCAACAAGCAACTTAATAACGGTTACCGCTATTGAAAGCTTTTGACAAACGCAATTGGCTGATATTATAGACGGCTAACAAATTTCCCTTTAGGGAACTCCCATACTCCTGCTTATTCAAGCTTGAGTATCTAACTTAAATAAACGGATAAATTTAATGCGTACCAGTAATTATCTTCTTTCTACTCTGAAGGAGACTCCAAACGACGCAGAAGTAGTGAGCCACCAGCTCATGCTACGTGCAGGTATGATCCGTAAGCTGGCTTCAGGTTTATACACCTGGCTACCTACTGGTCTACGTGTACTGCGTAAAGTCGAAAACATCGTTCGTCAAGAAATCGACAATGCAGGCGCAGTCGAAACTTTGATGCCCGTTGTTCAGCCGTTTGAACTATGGGAAGAGACAGGCCGCAGCGAAAAGATGGGCCCTGAGCTACTTCGCTTTACTGACCGTCATGTTCGTCCGTTTGTACTTAGCCCAACCGCTGAAGAAGTGATCACAAGCCTTGTTCGCAATGAAGTGAGCTCTTACAAACAGCTTCCGCTAAACCTGTACCAAATCCAAACCAAATTCCGTGACGAACGTCGTCCACGCTTCGGTGTAATGCGTTCACGTGAATTCTCAATGATGGATGCGTACAGCTTTGACATTGATAAAGACGGCCTACAAAAGTCATACGACGCAATGCACGATGCTTACTGTAAAGCATTCGATCGCATGGGTCTGGATTACCGTCCTGTACTTGCAGATAGCGGTGCTATCGGTGGTAGCGGCTCTCAAGAGTTCCACGTACTGGCTGAAAGCGGCGAGGATATCATCGCATTTTCTAGCGAGTCAGATTACGCGGCAAACATTGAAAAAGCAGAAGCACTAGCTCCAGCCTCTGAGGCTGCGGCACCAACACAAGAAATGACGTTGGTTGATACGCCAAACGCGAAAACAATCGCTGAATTGGTTGAGCAGTTCGAACTACCAATTGAAAAAACAGTGAAAACACTGTTTGTGAAAGCATCTGACGAAGTTGATGCGCCAATCATCGCGCTTATTATTCGTGGTGATCATGAACTGAACGAAGTGAAAGCAGAAAACCTTCCTCAGGTTGCAGCTCCACTGGAAATGGCATCTGAAGAAGAAATTCGTGCGCTTATCGGTGCAGGCCCTGGTTCACTTGGCCCTGTTGGCCTTAAACTGCCGTTCATTGTTGACCGCAGCGTTGCGGTAATGAGCGACTTCGGTGCGGGCGCGAACATCGATGGCAAACACTACTTCGGTATTAACTGGGGTCGTGATGTAGAGCTTGGCCAAGTTGAAGACCTACGTAACGTTGTGGAAGGTGACCCAAGCCCATGTGGCAAGGGCATTATCCAGCTTAAGCGTGGTATCGAAGTTGGCCATATCTTCCAACTAGGTAACGCTTACTCCGCAGCGATGAACTGTGGTGTACTGGGTCCTGATGGTAAGAACGTCATCCTAGAAATGGGTTGTTACGGTATCGGTATCACTCGCGTAGTAGCGGCTGCTATTGAACAAAACCACGACAAATACGGCATCATCTGGCCAGATGCAATCGCACCATTCCAGGTAGCGATCGTTCCAATGAACATGCACAAGTCAGAAGAAGTGAAAGAAGCCGCTGAGAAATTGTACGCTGAGCTAACAGCAATGGGCATCGAAGTGCTATTTGACGACCGTAAAGAACGCCCAGGCGTAATGTTCTCTGACATGGAGCTTATTGGTGTACCGCATACCATTATTATCGGTGACCGCTCAATGAAAGAAGGCAACTTCGAATACAAGAACCGTGCTACTGGTGAGAAAGCAGCAGTCGCAATGACTGACATTGTTGAGCACGTAAAAGCTCAACTAAAGTAAGCACTAGACGAGTTCGCATTTGAAGTAGTTTCAAATAGTTAAAAAGGGTTGGCTTCGGTCAGCCCTTTTTATTACAGCTCAACGCCCCCCTCCACCTTTTTCGAACTATTCACTTTGTTAATCTTTGGTTCAGCTTCTTGCTATTAAACTGATTTCATCATCTAAAGGAGGTCAGTTATGGATTTAAAAAGTCTTCTAAACCAAGCACTCAAATCAGACTTACTTAAGCAAGGTGCAGATGCATTGGGCAAACAAACCAACAACATCAAATTCTCATCATATTCAAGTAGCCTAAAAACGCTAGGAGCAGGTGCTGTAGGCGGAGGCCTCATCGGTATGCTGATGGGCTCAAAGAAAAGTAAAAAAATGACTAAAAAAATAGGGTCAAGCGCATTAAAAGTCGGTGGCGCAGCTGCGCTTGGAGCCTTGGCCTACAAAGTGTATAACGACTGGCAAGCCAAGCAATCCGGTCAAGGTGTTCAAGAAACCTTTGACCCCGATGACAGTAAACACAGTGTCTTAATTTTAAAAGCAATGATTGGAGCTGCAAAAGCTGATGGTCACGTTGATGAAGAGGAAATGGCTCGCATTGAACAAGCTCTCGCGGATATGGGCGCAGATGAGCACGTTCGTCACCTCGTTCAGCAAGAGTTAAACAAACCGCTTGCTCCTGCTGAAATTGCTAATCAGGCGACCTCTCCTCAACAAGCGTCAGAAATTTACCTGGCGTCTTTGATCGTCGCTGATGAACAAAACTTTATGGAAAAAGCGTATCTGCAAGAACTAGCAAAACAACTTCAACTTTCACCAGAAGTCACTCAGCAGTTAGAAGCACAAATGCAGTGATTAAATCTCGCTCAAGCAAACCTTCAACTTGAGCCAAAACAACTCTGTACTTTGAGTTTCAAATCCGCTGTGTGTATATTGAGATAAGTTATCATTTAGTGGAAAGAAAACATGCAAGTATACGGCTGTTGTGAACTGGTTCGTGAGCTTTATGCTCAGATTGGTAGTGGCGATCAAGCTTATATTCCCCAAGCAATTTCATGTGCAGTTAAAGCACTGAACGATGTTGCAGCGGATGAGTCCCTGCCTAAAGAAGTGCGTGAAAAAGCGGCATTTGCTGCGGCAAACCTACTGATTTCAGATTTTGAGGATAAGTAATGAATCTAGCGAACTTTGAATCCATGGATCCTGTCATGCTGATGAGCATTGTGAATATGAAGCTACGCGATGACTTCGGAGGTGATCTGGACAAACTGGTGGCTTTCTTCGATATCGAGCGCACAGCACTGGAGACAAAACTGGCTTCTGCTGGTTTTGACTTTCTTCCAGAAGCAGGACAATTCCGTTAATCCACACCATGCTTGGCGGATAACCGAAACGAGAATAACCAATATGAAAAAGGGCTTGATGAGTTACCATCAAGCCCTTTTCTTTTATTCGATAGGCGTCTCGGTTAGCCAAATGAAGCCCAGATGACTGTCGCCACAAGAATTGGACATACAAACTTCACATACGCAGGCCATAACTTACCAAACCAACCTTGCGTAAACTCCGGGCAACCTTGCTCAAGCTCTTTGATTTTTGAGTTGCGATTCCATACCCAACCACCAAATAAGCAGAATAAGAGCGCAGCGGTTGGTTGTAGATACTGAGTAGCAACCGTCGCGACCATACCAAACAGAGCGCCAAAGTTATAAACAATCACCACACTGAACAAGGCAATGAGACCACCTAAAACCCAGCTCGTTGCGCTGCGCTTAGTATTGAAGCGCTCACTCACTAAAGCCACTGGACACTCTAACATTGAAATGGAGGACGTTAGCGCCGCAATCGTCAGCAATAAGAAGAACACAATAGAGAACAATTGACCAAGCAAACCTAAGCTATCAAACATCAATGGCAATACGGTAAATACCAACGTATCAGAGCTTAATAGAGAGCCATCTTCTGCATAGATCTGAACGCCTTTTTGCATTGCCACAAACATCGCTGGCATCACCACTAATCCTGCAATGAAAGCAACGGCAGTATCTACCATGGTCACGTTCATCGCCATCTTTGGTAGGTTCTCTTTCTTACTCAAGTAAGAGCCATAAATCAGCATTGAACAGCCACCGATCGTAAGCGAGAAGAAGCCCTGCCCCATTGCAGCAAGAATCAACTTGCGGTCCCATACCTTTTCAAAATCCGGCACTAGGTAATGTTTCAGACCTTCCATCGCACCGTTTTGCGTCATGATGTAAGCAAATAGCAGAGCAAACAAAACAAACAATGCTGGCATCAAACGTGTGGACCACTTCTCAATACCTTGTTTTACGCCACCTTGTACGATGAGAATCGTCAGTACATAAAAAGTAATGGTTCCGAACAAGTTACGTTCAACACTAAAGCCCTTTAGCCATTGAGTTGCAGCTTCTAACCCCATTAGATCTGTGATTGCACCCAGTAAAAAGCAGATCAACCAACCACCAACAATTGAATAAAACGCTAAGACAGCGCTTGGTACGCTTAAACCAATCCAACCCACAATGCCGCCGAGCTTTTTACCGGCAGGGTTATCTGTGATTGCACGCATACTGTCTACAGGGTTGGCTTGACCATGGCGACCAATCGCCATTTCAACCACCAGCATCGGAAATGCGACGATAAGAATCATCACCAAATAAACTAACAGGAAAGCACCGCCACCATTACTGGCTGCTTGAGTTGGGAAGCCCCAAATATTGCCAAGGCCAACTGCGGCACCTGCGGCAGCTAAGATGAACCCGAGACGAGAGCCAAAATGCTCGCGAGGCTGAGAAGAGGTTTGCTGTGTCATACTACTCACACAAAAATATCATTGAACTAGCTAACTAGTACACTATAGCAATATTCACTATTCAACAAGAGCACCTCGGTTAAATCCTCGACAGTTGAAACAATTTGTAGTCATTCAGCTTGTAAATTTTAACGTACATCTCATATTCATCGCTCAAAAGCCTCGCGACTGTTGTTCGTTTTACGTGGCTGAATTTTACCAATCCTTCTGCCGTGAAGTGAGCCGAAAAATAATGAGCTCTGGTGTAAGGGACGAACTGTTCCTCGTGATACTGTGTCGAAAAGCAGAATATTGTGCTTCGCTTTTTCCCCCTAATGTCTATTTATCAGCTAGTTATTACTCTGTTCTCATTTATACCCATGATTCAAGGAGAGGAAAATGAAGGTCACCCTACTTCACGGAGCGATGGTTGTAGCACTCAGCGCCAGCTACCAAGCTCAAGCCTATAACTGTCAAAGTTTACCCGACTGGGACAGCACTGCGACTTATACATCGGGCGCTTTAGTAAAAACGCAAGGAGCCGCTTATGAGGCTGCATATTGGACGCAAGGCAATGATCCCGTGACCAACTCAGGATCTTGGGAAGCATGGAAAGCGTTAGGGCAATGTGATGGTGGAAGCAACAATTTATCACCAACGGTGTCGTTCTCCTCTCCAATAAACAACGCACAAATTCCCGAAGGCAGTGCGATCACTTTGTTAGCCAACGCAACTGACGAAGATGGCCAAATCACACAAATTGAGTTTGTTGCAGGCAACCAAACCGTTGCTGTGGTAACTCAAGCACCATTCGAAGCTTCTTGGACAGCTATTGAAGGGATCTCGCAATTGACCGCAATTGCGACAGATAATGAGGGAGCTGTTAGCACCACGACGATTTCTATCCAAGTTCAACCACAAGTCGAATTACCGCCACCAAGCATTTCATTGACAAGCCCAGTAGGCACAGAAGTGCTTAATGTAGGCGATAACCTAACCGTAGCCGCTCAAGCTGACGATATTGATGGTGTGGTCACACAAGTTGAGTTCTTCGTAAACAATCAATCTGTCGCCATTGATACTAGTGCACCTTACGAGTATCAATGGACCGCGAGTCCAGGTACATACTCGTTCAAAGCACAAGCGACTGATGATACAAACCTCGCAACGATGAGCCAAGAAGTAGCGCTGGTTATTAGTAATGCAGAAACCGGAACAGGCGGATGTGCAGATGCAGTACCTTATGTGGCAGGCACAAGTTATCAAGCTGGCGACCTGGTTTCTCACTTCAACCAAAAATATCGTTGTGATGTTGCTGGTTGGTGCTCCTCGGATGCGACATGGGCTTACGAGCCTGGTGAAGGGCTATACTGGCAAGATGCTTGGAGTGGCCTAGGTGCTTGTTCGACACCACCGCAAGTTACCATTACGGCACCAACGGATGGACAAGTCGTGCTCGCTGGCAGCAATAACGAAATCACGGCAAGCGCAAGCGATGCTGATGGCACAGTCACGCAAGTTGAGTTTTTTGCGAACAACACCAGCTTAGGGGTCACCACTCAAGCGCCATATTCCGTTACTTGGAACGCCACACTTATTGGCGCTAACCAGCTTAAAGCCGTCGCAACCGATAATGATAACAACACGTCAGAGTCCCTGGTTGGTGTGGAAGTCAGCGATAAAGATTTGGTCGTCTCTCTGACTTCACCAAGCAGCGGTCAGACCGCTGGATTAGGCAAAAGCCTCGCATTAAGCGCCGATGCAACGTCTTTAACTTCAGGCATTAAACACGTTGATTTCATGATCAACGGCTCTATTGTTGCAACCGATACCACGGCACCTTACACAGCCAACTGGACACCAACTGCACTTGGTAACTTTACAGTTAGCGCCCAAGCTGTGGATTTATCAGGAAGCAATGCATTGTCTGACGCCGCAGCAATAACGGTGGTTGAGCAAGTAGAGAAACGCCATAAACTCATCGGTTACTGGCACAATTTTGTAAATGGAGCGGGCTGTCCAATTCGTCTAGCGGATATGGCAGATGCTTGGGATGTGATTGATATTGCCTTTGCTGAAAATGATCGCAACAGTGATGGCACCGTGCACTTTAATCTATATTCAGGCGATATTTACAGCGATTGTCCAGCACTCGATCCAACACAATTCAAGCAGGACATGGCAGCGCTTCAAGCTAAAGGTAAGAAGTTTGTTCTCTCTCTTGGCGGCGCAGAAGGCACGATTACGCTGAATACCGACCAAGATGAAGCCAACTTTGTCTCTAGCCTAACAGGTCTTATCGCTGAGTGGGGCTTTGATGGTCTAGATGTGGATTTAGAGAGTGGTTCTAACTTAGTTCATGGCTCGCAAATTCAAGCTCGCCTTGGTCGTGCTTTGCTTCAAATAGAGCAAAACATGGGTGGCGACATGTACCTAACCATGGCGCCTGAGCACCCTTATGTTCAAGGTGGTTATGTGGCTTACAGCGGTATTTGGGGGGCGTACATCCCTGTGATTAACGAGACACGCAGCACGCTCGACTTGCTTCACGTCCAGTTATATAACAACGGCGGTTTGCCAAACCCATACCTGCCAGGCAGTGCACCAGAAGGCTCTGTGGATATGATGGTAGCGCAATCTAAAATGCTTATCGAAGGTTTTGAGTTGGCCGACGGCACTCAATTTGCACCATTGCGCGATGATCAAGTCGCAATCGGTTTACCTTCAGGTCCTAGCTCGGCAAATTCAGGGCAGGCTCCAACACAGAATATTATCAACGCACTAGATTGTTTAACCAAAGGCACTTCATGTGGCACCGTTAAACCAGCGTACCATTACCCGAATTATGCAGGGGTAATGACATGGTCTATCAACTGGGATCAGCATGATGGCTTTAACTTCTCAAAACCTGTCGGCGATAAACTCACCGAGATGAATACGCAATAAGCTATCAAAGAACAAGCGAGTAAAACGCAAATATCGTCTTGTTTCCATTACTTATTCAAGTATGTAAAAACGAAAAGAGAGCACAATCGTGCTCTCTTTCTTTATCTCATTGAGTTTTTTACTTTTTAATGAGTAATTAAATCGTAAATACTCGGTAATCTTTTAGCTCAGGGATTTTCTTCAACAGATCGTCTTCTTGTCCTGCCATGTCATCCAGCGAATCGCACAAGTCTTCTGCTTGTTGTTCTACCTCTTTCGAATGCTCGGCTAAACGCTCTTCTACTTTCGCGCTGAGCTCAGCCATACTCTCTGATAATGCAGTGAGGTTTATTCCTCCCTCTTCCTTCATTTTTTTCGATAAAGCATCCAACGAACTGGCTAAAAACTCTTTATTGAAGATCTCTTGTGCTTTTGCAAAGTCTTCAGTCCACCCTTGTGTCATGGACTCAAAACTTTCCGCTGGTAGAATGAAATCGCCATCTTTGTAGTAACGTGATTCAACATCAGCGAAAAAGTCCTTTACTGCGACTTTTACATTATCAAACGCACCAGGTGCATCGAGGCTTTCCGCAACATCATCAATAATATCATTCGCAAGCGCTAAACCATCACTCGCCAATTGCTTTGCTTGTGGAATATACGCGTTCATTTTTTCGCGATAGTCTTCAATTGCCGCTTTCTGGTCAGAATTGAGTTCAATTAGCTCACCTTTGATGAAAAGGTTGTTATCCTCATCCACGACAGCTTTATCACCTGTCGTTTGGCGAATTTCCAAGCTTTGCCCATCCATACGGACTTCATTATTGATGTCCACACGACACTGCGCTGCATAACCAGTAGCACTGACCATCAGCAATGAGAGTGTAAAAAGCTTTTTCATGTCATTCTCTTTTATTTAACATTACTCGTGTTAAACATAACACTGAGTGATACATGAGATGTCAGCAAATCGTCACGACTTCGTAACAAGTTGTTTTATCTCCTATTTTTACGTCAACCTCATCACCTTCTTCTTTTCCGAACAACGCTCGACCAAGAGGAGATTTTGCTGTTAAGACAAAGACTTCCTGAGCCTGATATTGAACAGTCAAACCACCAGAGCAAGGGCCTACAAAGAAGTGCTTTTCGATCAAATTCTCATCTGCGAGAACAACGTAAGCACCAACACCAACAGGCGCATTCTTAAAGTCACGAGTCACTAAAGAACGATATTGACGCAATTCCTCTTCACTATCTTGGATCCGCATGGCTTGTCCATGAGCAAGATACGCGGCTTCAAGTGCCAATGTATCGTACTTATGCTCGGGAACAGTTTCTTCATCTGTCGCGGCATCGATAGCTCGCTGAGCCGATGCATGGGCAACTTGACGTTTTTCTTCCAGATGTTGGATGATAATTTGGACTAAGTCAGCTTTGTTCATACTTTTAGGACGCGCGTTTAGTATTCGGGGTGTGTTAATGTAGCCAAGTTTACCATCAAAGAAAGGTTTCCCTATTATGCAAAGTGACTCGCTGCATCAAACACTTCAATCTGTATTTGGTTTTGACTCATTACGCCAAGGTCAGCAACCCGTTATTGAAGCCGTTATGAATGGTTACTCTGCTGCGGCAATCTTTCCTACAGGCTCGGGGAAGTCACTCTGTTATCAACTACCTGCAACCATATTACCCAACCTTACGTTGGTGATCTCTCCGTTGTTGGCGTTAATGAAGGATCAACTGAGCTTTTTACAAAGTAAAGGAATCGCGGCCGCTTCTATCGATAGCAGTCAAAGTAGAGAAGAAGCACAACAGGTCATGGCTGGCGTGAAGAATGGACAAATCAAAATCTTGATGATTTCTGTTGAGCGACTAAAAAATGAGCGTTTTCGTGAATTCATTCGCCAAGTACCGATTTCTTTGATGGTCATTGATGAAGCGCACTGTATTTCCGAATGGGGGCATAACTTTCGTCCAGATTATCTCAAACTACCGCAATATCAACGTGAACTGAACATCCCACAGTCTTTACTTCTCACCGCAACGGCAACGCCTGCAGTTATTGAAGACATGCAAAAAAAGTTCGATATTGCCAGTGAACATATTACCGTTACAGGCTTCTACCGCTCTAATCTGGATATCTCGGTGATCCCGTGTGAGGAAACAAAGAAACAAGAACAGCTCAGTGAGATCATCGCCTCTTCACCTAAGCTTCCGACCATCGTATACGTGACGCAGCAGCAAACAGCAGAACGAGTAGCAAAGTCATTAATCCATATTGGCATTAACGCTCACGCATACCACGCTGGCATGAAAAGCGACGTTCGTGAACAAATCCAACAGCAGTTCATGGATGGCCAAATTGACTGTATTGTTGCAACGATTGCATTTGGTATGGGGGTCGATAAATCTGATATTCGACGCGTCATTCACTTCGACTTACCCAAATCAATCGAGAACTACGCACAAGAGATTGGACGTGCAGGCAGGGACGGGCAACGCTCGGAGTGCATTCTGCTAGGCAATACGTCCGGCCTAACGGTGTTGGAGAATTTTGTCTATGGTGACACACCAGAATTTACGTCAATTAACTATGTAGTCGAGCAAGCGAAAGAACATGCTCCACAATGGGAGGTAGTGCCACTGCGTTTGTCGCGTGAAAGTAATATCCGCCAATTGCCACTCAAAACCTTGTTGGTTTATTTGGAGCTACATAACGTCATTGAAGCAAAGTACAGTTACTTTGCGGAATATCGGTTTAAGTTTTTGCACGATCAGCAATTTATTGTGAATCAATTTCAAGGCGAGCGACGTCAATTTGTGGAGGCTATTTTTTCCTGCTCACAAAAAGCCAAAGTGTGGTGCCAAGTTGATCTAGAAGCGCTATGGATGAACTATCAATCGGAACGCAGCCGAGTTGTCGCAGCGCTCGACTATTTTCACCAGAACGGCTGGATAGAACTAGAGAGCAAACAACTGACGGACGTGTACTCAGTTATGCCAACCAAACAGAGCTCGGATGTTTTAATCCAACAACTGTATGAACTGTTTCAATCCAAAGAAAGCAAAGATATCGAAAGAATCCACACCATGCTGCACTTGTTCCAGTCCGAGCACTGTTTGAGCTCACAATTGGCGAACTACTTTGCGGATCACGATGCACCAAAGCAATGTGGTCACTGCTCCGTGTGTCGTGGTCACGTCGCCACATTCACAGCACCAGAACCTGAAGATATTGAACAATCTCAAGTATCGATATGGGCGCGGGAGTTTATTCAGCTTTCCCCATCGGCCATCAGTAATGATGCCGTTGCTCGCTTCTTGTGCGGAATCAGCACTCCTTTGATTAGCCAGCTAAAAGCCTCAAAGCTAGCAGGTTATGGTGCAATGGCAAATGTAAGTTTTGAGCAGGTATTAACGCAGGTAGAAACGGTAAGGGCCTAAAAAAAGCTCAATTGACGCGCTTGGTCTTCGGGCTTGAGCATCACGTTCAAGCCTAAAAGGCGAATTTCCCGTCCATTTTGGCGTTTAAGAATATCTCTTAGCAAGATCTTGAAGTCCTCAAGCTCTAATTGCGGATGGATGTGCTCAATTGTTGTCAGTTGAAAGTCGGCAAATTTGACTTTAATACCTTGTTTAATAATCGACTTATCTGGGCTTGCACGCTCTAAACGTTTCTCGAGTTCAGGATAAAGTTTCTCCTCAATCACTTGCCAACATTCACCATAGGTTGCGATGTTCTGGCTGAATGTCCTTTCCACACCGACGGACTTTCTCTCGCGCTCAACAACGACTTCTCGATTATCAATTCCATGGCTTCGCTGCCATAAGGAGGCACCCTGACGACCAAACTGCCTCAACAACTCTCGATAGTCACTGTTTTTAATGTCCTCACATCGATAAAAACCGGCTTGGTGGAGCTTCTCAAGACTCACCTTCCCCACGCCAGGAATATTCTCTAACGGAAGACTATCGATAACCTCTTGGACTTTCTCTGGCGGAATCACAAACTGACCGTTGGGCTTGTTCATGTCTGACGCGACCTTGGCAAGAAACTTAATCGGAGCAATGCCCGCCGATGCCGTCAACCCAAGTTCATTCCAGATATCACGGCGAATTGACTCTGCGATCAACGTTGCGGAGCCACGGCAAGCTGTCGAGTCCGTGACATCGAGGTATGCTTCATCCAATGAGAGAGGTTCAATGATAGGCGTATAACGCTCAAAAATAGCACGAATCTGCTGAGAGACTTGCTTGTATACATGCATTCTACCGGGCACAACCAACAAATGAGGACAGAGTTGCAGCGCGCGCGCCGTTGACATTGCACTGCGAACACCATATTTACGCGCATCATAATTACAGGTGCTAATCACTCCACGCTGCTTTTCATGTCCGCCAACAGCGAGTGCAATGCCACGGTAACTGGGGTTATCTCTCATCTCTACGGCAGCATAAAAACAATCCATATCGACATGAATAATTTTTCTAATTCGATCTGACATAGCCATCAAAGCACTGTTCAAAAAAACAGTATAAATCAAATCTACCTGAAGAGAAATGGGCGTGTTTAAACGAACGTCAATCTCGAAGCATTACGTCCAATTGATCGACCAATTCGGCCCAATCTGCATCTTCTTCGATGGCTTGTTTTAGAAAGTTCGCCTGTGACATCGTCCAAAAGCTAGCTTCATGTAAAGGCGCAGAATCTCTTTTGTGTCGATGTTGATTAATAAAATCTTTCATTTCTTGAGGAGAGCTACCGAGGCCCAGTTGTTGAAATAGCTCAGCCATACCATGTTGATGCATTTCCATACTACTTTCTCCCTACGTTAGCTAAACATAATTATATAACTAAGACAGGAATAATGATGTGATGTTAACGGATGCGTGTCAAACATTTGAGTAGTTGTTCTACTTTTGGTTGACATGTGTTTTTTGATGGCGATAAGTTTAATTTTAGTTATCATTGATTTTAAACAATTAATTTTGGGGACTGCGCTTGAGTAATAAGATTCTGGTTGTTGAAGATAGTCGTGCATTTAAAAACTTTCTTTGCCAAACAATAAGCCAAGCTGGTTATGAGGTCATCGCAGCGGAAAGCTACGCGGAGGCAAAGAACTTGTTATCTTCAGCACAGGACCTCTTCTGTGCGGTTTTAGACTATTGTTTACCGGATGCTCAAGATGGCGAGATTATTGATCTCGTTTTGGAACATGGTCATCGTGTCATTGTTTTAACGGCTCGATTTCAAGAAGACACTCGCGAAAAGATGCTTGCAAAAGGTGTCCTCGACTATATTTTGAAAGACAACATGGCGTCTGTTGCCTATCTATTACCACTCCTCAAGCGACTAACCAACAATCAACAACACAAATGCTTAGTCGTTGATGATTCTCACACCGTAAGAAGACACATCGCCCAACTTTTGGAGCATCAATATATTCAAACGTTGGAAGCTGACAATGGGCAAAAAGCCCTAGAGCTTGTCGAGCAAAATCCAGATATCACTCTCGTTTTAACCGACCATGACATGCCCGTTAAAGATGGCATTACTATGGTGCGTGAATTACGTCGGAAGTGGGATAAAAATCAATTAGCCATTCTCGGCTTGTCGGGTAGTAACTCTAAGACCATGACGGCTAGGTTTCTAAAAGCAGGGGCCAATGACTTTTTATACAAGCCATTTAATCAAGAAGAATTTTTTTGCCGTATTCACCAACTGTTAGATATCAAAGACGCAACATCTGAACTGTTTAAAATGGCAAATCAAGATGCGCTAACGGGCTTATGGAACCGCCGCTTTCTGTTTGAGCAGCCCCATGTAGAAAACGCTCAAAGAAACATCGCGATGCTTGATATCGATTTCTTTAAGCAAGTAAATGATACACACGGACATGAGGGCGGCGATGCAGTGCTAGTCATGATAGCGAATATTCTAAAAATCTATTTTCCAAATGATATTGTCGCTAGGCTTGGTGGCGAGGAGTTTTGTATTCAAGCCAGTGGCGACTATGACGGCTTTCTAACACGCTTAGAACAAATGAGACAGCGCATAGAAAAAACGCCAATAACTTATTTGGACAAAAACATTCTTGTGACCGCGAGTATTGGTGTAAGCAACATCGAGGGGGAGCTAGAACAACAAATAAAAGTGGCGGATGAGCGACTTTACATGGCCAAAGAGAACGGGCGTAACCAAATCATTTCTTAGTCCTAATGACTATCGGTGTGGTCTTGCTCTGTAACATGAGAGAAAGAAACAACAAAACACGGTATTAGGCTCTTTCTCGGACATCTGAGTTTTGGTTAGCTGCCTAAAAATAAAGCTCAGCAGAACGCTGAGCTTTATCACTTTCTTAGTACGATTAACCAATACTAAGCAATTCTATCTTTTTCCCACGCCGCCAATTTCTCAGCACGCGCAGCCTCGCGCGCTTCACGTTTTTTACGCGCATCGCAGGGTTCTGGACAATTACACACTTTTTCGATGCCAACTGCCCCTAGGCCACCGCAGCTACCTTTCACGACTTTCTTTTGGAAAATGTATCCGACAGCCATTGCAGTGATTACCGCGACAAACACAGCAAAGGTAATTAGAAATGTATTCATAAAAACATGCTCACTTCTGTTGTTATTTCTTCATGAATGGCTTGTATGCTTCCGAAGCCAACTCTTTAAAACCATCTTCCGTTTTCACAATCATGAAAACAGGAATATTATTTTCGTTCGCAATTGCCATGCCTTTGTCTTCACCTAGCACCATAAGACCAGTTGCAAGACCATCAGCAGTCATCGACGATTTATCTAATACCGTTACAGAAACCACTTTATGATGAATTGGTTTGCCTGTTCGTGGATTAATAATATGAGAGTATCTCACACCATTACTCTCAAAGTAATTACGATAGTCACCACTTGTTGCAATTGCCATGTCGCCTGGTTCAATAATTTCTTGAATTGAACGTTCATCAACGGTCGGTTTTTCAATTGCGATACGCCAAGGCACACCTTCACGATTGACACCTTTGAGACGCATTTCACCGCCAACTTCGACCATAAAGTTCTGTACCCCTTCAGATTGAAGGTAGTCAGCAACCACGTCAACCCCCCAACCTTTCGCAATCGTCGATAGGTCGACGTACAAATTAGGAAGATCTTTGGACAGTTTATTACCATCAACAGATAGGTGGTGAATACCGGTATTTGCTTTGCGAGCAGCGAGTTCTTCATCGGTTGGAACTACATCTGGACGAGCTTCTGGACCAAACCCCCACAGATTAACTAGAGGGCCGACCGTCACATCCAACGCACCTAAAGTAAGACCGTTAAGACGAATTGCTTCTTTCACTACCGTTGCTGTTTGTGTCGAAACTATAAATGGCTCGCTCGTTTGATGCTGGTTAAAACGACTTAACTCTGAGTCGTCACGATAGGTCGACATTTGGTCATTAACCTCTTCCAATAAGCGATCAATTTCTGTCTGCATCTCTTTTGGCGTTGGAATACCATCTTGCTCGATATACTTGATGTTGTAAGAAGTCCCCATGGTAGGACCACTTAAATGAATTTGATCTGCAGGCTGCTCACAGCCAGCCAAAATCAATAGAGAAGCGAATGCAACAAGCCACTTTTTCACTTGTTAACTCCCAATGTTGTTGAATTGATATGGGAAATAGGACCAATCCTTTCAATCCGATTACCTATATCAACTGTTGAGTATCAATTTTATGTCTATAAAAAATAATGGCTAGCTCTTGGAGAGCTAGCCATAGATTCAATCACTTGGAGGAATTAACCACCGAAGTCATCTAGTAGGATGTTTTCATCCTCTACACCTAGATCTTTTAGCATGCCGATTACAGCTGCGTTCATCATAGGTGGACCACACATGTAGTATTCACAGTCTTCTGGCGCTTCGTGATCACGTAGGTAGTTCTCGTAAAGAACGTTATGAATAAAGCCAGTGTAACCATCCCAGTTATCTTCTGGAAGTGGATCAGACAGTGCACAGTGCCATACGAAGTTGTCATTCTCAGCTTGTAGCATATCGAAGTCTTCTACGTAGAACATTTCACGCTTAGAACGTGCGCCGTACCAGAAAGACATCTTACGCTTAGAGTGCAGACGCTTAAGTTGGTCGAAGATGTGTGAGCGCATTGGAGCCATACCAGCACCACCACCAACGAATACCATTTCTGCATCTGTATCTTTCGCAAAGAACTCACCAAATGGACCAGAAATAGTACACTTGTCGCCTTCTTTTAGAGACCAGATGTACGAAGACATGATGCCTGGTGGTACGTCTGGGTTGTTCGGCGGCGGAGTTGCGATACGAACGTTAAGCATGATGATACCGTGCTCTTCTGGGTAGTTAGCCATAGAGTATGCACGAATGGTCTCTTCATTAACTTTAGACTCGTAACGGAAAAGGTTGAACTTCTCCCAGTCTTCACGGTATTCCTCAGGAATATCGTAGTCTGCGTATTTCACGTGGTGAGCAGGAGCTTCAATCTGGATGTAACCACCAGCACGGAAAGGTACTGATTCGCCATCTGGAATTTGTAGCTTAAGCTCTTTGATGAATGTCGCTTTGTTATCGTTAGAGATAACAGTACATTCCCACTTCTTAACGCCGAAGATTTCTTCAGGAAGCTCGATATCCATGTCAGTTTTCATTGCAACCTGACACGCTAGACGCTCACCTTCACGCGCTTCACCTTTAGTAATATGGTCAAGCTCGGTTGGTAGGATGTCGCCACCACCTGATTTAACTTTTACGCGACACTGACCACATGAGCCACCGCCACCACAAGCAGAAGATACGAATACGCCAGCACCTGCTAGAGCACTCAGTAGCTTACCACCTGGTTGTGTAACGATCGCCAGAGAAGGGTCATCGTTCACAGAAATTGTAATGTCACCTGTTGGTACAAGCTTAGACTTAGCGAAAAGAATCACTAGTACTAGTGCAAGTACGATCAGAGTAAACATCACTACACCAAGAATAATGTCCATTGACTATTCCTTAATTGTTGCGGTTTACCCGACTTACAGTTGAACACCAGAGAAAGACATAAAGCCTAACGCCATAAGACCTACAGTGATAAATGTGATACCAAGACCACGTAGACCTGGAGGTACGTCAGAGTACTTCATCTTCTCACGGATACCTGCAAGAGCAACGATTGCTAGCATCCAGCCCATACCAGAGCCGAAACCGTAAACGATCGATTCAGCAAAGTTGTAGTCACGTTGTACCATGAAAGATACACCACCGAAGATTGCACAGTTTACTGTGATCAGCGGTAGGAAGATGCCTAGCGCGTTGTACAAAGGTGGGAAGAAACGGTCTAGGACCATCTCTAGAATCTGTACAAGTGCTGCAATTACACCGATAAAGGTGATGAAGTTTAGGAAGCTAAGGTCCACGCCCTCAACTAACGCGTTCTCTCTCAGAACTAGGTTGTATACCAGGTTGTTCACAGGAACAGCGATAGTCAGAACTACCACAACTGCAACACCTAGGCCGAAAGAGGTCTTAACCTTCTTAGATACGGCAAGGAAAGTACACATACCTAGGAAGAAAGACAGAGCCATGTTTTCGATGAAAATCGATTTAACTAACAGACTAATGTAATGTTCCATGACGTCCTTACTCCTTCGCTTCTACTTGTTCTGGTTTCAGAATACGGATTACCCAGATAAGGAAGCCGATTAGGAAGAATGCTGATGGTGCTAGTAGCATTAGGCCGTTAGGCTGGTACCAACCACCGTTGCTCACTAGAGGTAGAACTTCTAGACCAAATAGTTTGCCTGAGCCAAATAGCTCACGGAAGAAACCTACAGTGATAAGAACGAAGCCGTAACCTAGACCGTTACCAATACCGTCAATAAGAGATGGTACTGGCGCAGACTTCATTGCGAATGCTTCAGCACGACCCATTACGATACAGTTAGTGATAATCAGACCAACGAATACAGATAGCTGTTTAGAGATATCGTATAGGTAAGCTTTTAGCACTTGGTCTACCACGATTACTAACGATGCGATGATTGCCATCTGAACGATGATACGCACACTGTTAGGAATGTGGTTACGGATCAATGAAACAGAGAAGTTAGACAACGCAGTTACAAATGTTACCGCTAGTGTCATTACAAAAGCTGTTTCTAGTTTAGTTGTTACTGCAAGAGCAGAACATACACCAAGAACTTGTAGCGCGATTGGGTTGTTATCCAATACTGGCGCTAGAATGCTCTTTTTAACGTTTTGTGCACTAGACATTAGTTAAGTTCTCCGTCACGAACTTTTGCTAGGAAAGGACCAAAGCCCATATCACCTAACCAGAAGTCAAATGTGTGTTGAACACCATTACTAGTGAGCGTAGCTCCTGATAGGCCATCAACACCGTGCTCAGAACCTTGCGGTGCGCCGCCTTTCACGACCTTAATCGCTGGCTGGTGATCTTCATTGTACAATTTCTTGCCAATGAATTGATCGCGCCATGAAGGGTTCTCTACTTCACCACCAAGTCCAGGAGTTTCACCTTGCTCGTAGTAAGTAATAGCAGACACAGTGTTACCATCAGTTTCAACGGCTACAAAGGCATACATCATCGACCATAGTCCTTTACCGTGCATAGGCAGGATAACTTTTTGGACTTCATCTTGATCTTTTACAAGGTACACCACTGCTGTATTCGCGCGACGACGGATATCAGCGACGTCTTCTTCTGGTGTCAATGCGATTGAACGTTCTGCATCTTTTGATGCTTCACGTTGATCGTACGTAGATGCATTACCCTCAGTAAAGTTACCTGTTTCAAGGTCCACTAGACGAGGTTCGATGTACTCAGCAAATAGCTCTGGTACTTTCTTACCGTTTGCGTCAATGCCTGCAACTTCAACGATCTTTGATTGCTTATCTAGGACAGCGTTAGCTTTTTGCTTATCACGCAGACCTACTGCTGCTGTTGATACGATGATTGAACAAACAAGGCTCAACCCGATAACAACACCCAGCGTCTTTTTAATGCTGTCGTTATTACTTGCCATAGCGTGCTAGTCTCCGCTTGATGTTCTTCTCAATCACTACATGGTCGAACAGAGGTGCGAATAGGTTCGCGAATAGAATCGCCAGCATCATACCTTCTGGGTACGCTGGGTTAACTACACGGATCATCACACACATTGCACCAATCAGGATGCCGTACCACCATTTACCTTTGCTAGTAAATGACGCTGATACTGGGTCCGTTGCCATGAAGAACATACCGAATGCAAAACCACCTAGAACTAGGTGCCAGTGCCATGGCATATTAAACATTGGATTAGTGTCAGAACCGATCACGTTAAACAGAGTCGATACTGCGATCATACCGATCATTACACCCGCAATGATGCGCCATGAAGCGATTCGCATGTAAACGATCATCGCTGCACCGATCATTAGAGCTAGAGTCGATACTTCACCAATTGAACCAGGGATGTTACCGATGAACGCGTCCATCCAAGTGATAGGAGCGCCAGTTACTGTGTTAACTAGAGCACCGTTACCACCTTGAGCCCATTGGCTAAGAGCAGTTGCACCAGAGAAGCCGTCAGCTGCAGTCCATACTACGTCACCCGAAATTTGTGCTGGGTAAGCGAAGAATAGAAATGCACGACCTGCAAGTGCAGGGTTAAGGAAGTTACGACCTGTACCACCGAAGATCTCTTTTGCTACAACAACACCAAATGTGATACCTAGTGCCGCTTGCCATAGAGGTAGCGTTGGTGGAACGATAAGTGCGAATAAGATAGAAGTTACAAAGAAACCTTCGTTAACTTCGTGTTTACGCACCATACAGAACAACACTTCCCAGAAGCCACCAACAATAAATACTGTTGCGTAGATTGGCAGGAAGTAAGTCGCACCTAGTAGCATCTTACTGCCAACACCCGCTTCCGCACCGATAGTGCCGCCAAGCATTTCTGTTAGCCAGTAGTGCCAGTTACCTGCGATAACTGTCGCTAGTTGGTCACCAGCGTACATGTGGTTAAGTGCTGCAATAGCTTGGCCACCTGCGTTGTACATACCCCAGAACATTGCTGGGAATACCGCAAACCAAACCATGATCATGATACGTTTTAGGTCAACGCTATCACGAACGTGCGAGCTTTTATTTGTTACGATACCTGGCGTGTAAAAAACTGTTGCTACAGCTTCGTACAGGGCAAACCATTTTTCGTGTTTGCCACCAGGCTCAAAATGATGCTCGATGTCTTCAAGAAACTTTTTAAGAGCCATGAAAATTACCCTTCCTTCTCGATAGTATCTAGGCATTCACGAAGTAACGTACCGTACTCGTACTTACCTGGACATACAAAGGTACACAATGCTAGATCTTCTTCATCCAGTTCAAGCGCACCCAGTGCTTGAGCACTGTCTGTGTCGCCGGCACATAGATCACGAAGCAGCAAAGTAGGCTCCATATCTAGAGGCATTACGCGTTCGTAGTTGCCAATTGGAACCATTGAACGATCACTACCATTGGTCGTCGTTGTCATATTGAACAACTGACCTTTGAATATGTGACCAAGGAAAGAGCGAGTTACCGAGAACTTATTCTTACCAGGCATTGCCCAGCCAAATAGTTCTTTTTCACGGCCTTCACGTAATACAGAAACCTGTTGATGGTAACGGCCAAGGTATGCGTGTGGACCAGTTGCATGTGTACCTGTTAGTACTGAACCAGAGATCACACGAACTTCGCCAGGCATCAGCTCGTTATCTGTTAGGTCATCTAAGCTTGCACCCATTACGGTACGAACTAGACGAGGGTTATTCACAACTGGGCCAGCTAGAGACACAACACGATCTGTGCATAGCTCACCAGTTAGGAACAGCTTACCGAACGCGATAACGTCTTGGTAGTTGATGCTCCATGCCACATTCTCTGCATTTACTGGGTATAGGAAATGCATGTGGGTGCCAGCAAGACCTGCTGGGTGAGGGCCATCGAAGACGTGTTCTTCTACGTTAGACTGTGAAGAGCGTGGCAAGCTAGTGCCAGATTTACATACGTAAACCTTGCCTTCTGTCAGGGCTGAAAGAATGTCTAGACCAGCAATGAATGCTTCTTGTTGCTCATTAATGATCAACTCAGGTTTAGCTGCTAGTGGATTAGTATCCATTGCAGTTACGAAAATAGCCTTAGTAGAAGACTCGATTGCAGGAACCTTGCTAAACGGACGAGTACGTAAAGCGGTCCATAAGCCAGAGTCAACCAACTGAGTCTTGATCACTTCACGATCTAGACCTGAAAGTTGAGCGGCTTCGAACTTATCAAATGTCACCTGCTCTTCACCTGCCACTTCAATCACTACAGATTGAAGGACACGTTTAGCGCCACGGTTAACTTCGATCACTTTACCGGCTGCTGGTGCAGTAAATTTCACGCCTGGGTTCTTTTTATCTTCAAAAAGAACTTGCGCTTTTTTCACTTCATCACCAACGCGGACATGCATGGTAGGTCGCATGCCAACGTACTCTTCGCCAAGCAAGGCGACTTTTTTGATGGTCTTACCATCATTAATCACCTGGGATGGAGTTCCTGCGATAGGAAGATCCAAGCCCTTCTTTATTGTAATCATACGCACTTGCACTACTTTTATCGGGAAAAAGATTCTTTTGATTGCGTAACTTTTAGACACGACATCAGTGTCCGGTTTTGATGTTGTTTTAAACATCAAAATCGCAACATCCTATTAAAAATCTCGTCACAAGGAATACGCGAGATTTATCAGGTGCCGTAGTCTAGCATTTTTTAGGAACTTGATGCCATGATCAATCATTAGAATAGAGGGGTTATTTCGGTAGAATCAGGTCTAAAAGGTCAAAGAATAGTCATAACTTTGACCCATCGCACAAATGCCATATTCCATACATATCTTATGGAAAAGTGATATTCATCGCCTGAAATATTCTGCAATTTCCATTCATTTGTTGAAACACTGTTAACACATTTTTTAACCAGAATTTGTGCCACGTTAACGTCCCTAAAGAATGTAAAACGAAAAAAGATGGCCTTAAGCCACCTTTCTCTGCACCTTTATATCTTGCGTTTTTAGTGACCACCACCCATACACATCGGGCTATCAGGGGCGCCATCTTGTTCACGCTTCCACTCTTCATCAGTATATGTATGAATAGCTAATGCATGAATGTGGTTGTCCAGTTCATCTGCCAAAATTTGATGAACTTGACGATGGCGCCCAATCAAACGCTGTCCCGCGAACGAATCACTCACAACAATCACTTTGAAATGACTCTCTGAGCCTGGTGGCACATTATGCATGTAGCTCTCATTAATGACTTTGAGATAGCTGGGTTGCAGCTCACTGTGTAGTTTCTTCTCTATGATTTCTTGGATCATATTCGTTCCTCATTGATGCGAATTCCATAAGTATATACCTAAGTAAAGCAGACATGCATCACTCAAACGTCACTCTCATTATTGACGCACTTTGTAGACATATTGTCTCAAGGCGCTTGACTCCACGAACATGTCTAAAGAGCAGCCATCACTGAACTCGTAAAATTTGACAGCTTTTTGTATCTCGACACGTCATCATTTGCGACAATAACACTTAATTTCTAAATCAACTTACATTTAGCTATGAAAACCGAACTGAACCTTCACGAGCGAAGCTTAACACTTCATCGTTTCCCAAAACGTAGTAACGAAACGCTACAAGCGTGGGATGCCGGTGATGAGTATCTTATTAATCATGTTCAAGAGCTTGCTTTGCCAGACAATCAAAACATCCTCGTGATTAATGACAGCTTTGGTGCCCTCTCCTGCTGGTTTTCGGAAAAGCACCATGTAACGCTAATGAGTGATTCATTCATCTCACATAAAGGTGCACAGCAAAATCTCGAGCAAAACCAGTGCAATAAAGTAGCGTTTGCCACCACGATGGACCTCGTTCCTGCCAATATTGATCTCGTCTTGCTGCAACTGCCCAAAAGTAACCGCCATCTAGTGTGGATACTAAGCCAATTAAGAAAGGCGCTACCGGCTTCCTGCCCCGTCATTGCAGTCAATAAAGCGAAAGACATTCATACTTCGACGCTAAAACTGTTTGAAAAATACTTAGGCGAAACAAAAACATCTTTGGCCTGGAAAAAGCACAGATTGGTGTTTTCTCAAGCAACAGTTGAGCCTACGATTGAAGTAATGCCTTTCACGACTTGGCGCGTTGATGGCGAAGATATCGAACTCAAGAACATGCCAAATGTCTATTCAGGAGAAAGTTTAGATTTAGGTGCACGCTTTATGCTGCAGCACCTGCCTCAAGACCCTTCAATAGACAATGTCATCGACCTCGGCTGCGGCAATGGTGTTCTGTCTGTTAAATTTGGTCAGTTGAATCCAAATGCTCGGCTAACATGTGTTGATGAAAGCTTTATGGCGCTTGAGTCGGCAAAACAGAACCTACGCGACAACCTTGGTGAAAATAGAGACATACAGTGCATAGCGAACAATTGCTTGGACGGTTTTAAACACAGCAGCAGCTCTATGGTTATGTGTAATCCACCGTTTCATCAACAACAGGCAATCACCGATCATATTGCTTGGCAAATGTTCTGCGATGCTAAACAAGTATTAAGTGAAAATGGCCGTTTACTGGTTATCGGAAATCGTCACCTCGGGTACGACGCAAAACTCAAACGTCTGTTTGGCGATAAAAATGTGAAACTTATCGCTTCCAACAATAAGTTTGTGATTTTACAGGCTACAAAAAATCCTGCTAAATTAAGCGCAAAATAAGCTTTAGCAAAATAGTTAAAAGGAATAATAAAATGAGAAAATTGGTACTTGCGGCTTCGGTTGCGTTGCTTGCTGCGTGTTCAGCCCCTCAACAACCTCAGCTGAACCTGATGCCAGAAAGCACATTGAGCACCAATCCAATTGTTCAAGGCAAGACTTACAGTTTGACCAGCAAAGATGTACGTGCAGCGCAGTACGTGGCGTTGGTGGATAACGGCCGTTCGAACATTCTTCCTCTTCATGCTAAACAGAATTTACGTATTGCGTTAGAAGAAGCATTAGAGAAGCAATTCTCATCTCAAGGTTTCCATGCGGATCTAAACAGCAACAACGCGATTGAATTGAGCGTTCAAGAAGCGTTGGTCAACGTGAAGCATTCGGTGATGGAAAATGAGATGGATGCTAAAGTTGTGCTGGAAATCACAGCAGAGACACCTGAGGGCAAGCTAGTCAAAACTTATACAGGTACAGCAAAGCGATCTGGCACATTGAGTGCTTCTGATGCCGATATTGAAGAGACATTGAATGATGTGGTGACATTGACGCTTAAAGAGATTGCCAATGACCCTGAGCTTCGTCAGTACATGCAGGAGCGTTTCTAATGTTACGCAAAGCGATTCTGTCCTTAGCACTACTCAGCTGCAGCGTTTGGGCTGGACCAAAAGTAGCGTTTGAAACGACACTTGGTTCATTTACGGTTGAGTTAAACGAAGAGAAAGCACCTATCACTGTCGCTAATTTTCTAAAATATGTAGAAGATGGGAGCTACGAGGGTACTATTTTTCATCGTATTATCCCAGGCTTCATGGCACAAGGTGGCGGCTTTAACCAAGATATGCAGATGGTGAAAACATACGCGCCAATCAAAAACGAAGGAAATAATGGTCTAAACAATGACCGTGCTACCATCGCCATGGCACGAACCAATGCACCAAACTCTGCAACTCGTCAGTTTTTCGTCAACTTAGTCGACAATGACTTTCTCAACTATGGCGCTCGACCACCAGGTTATGCTGTATTTGGTGAGGTTACTGAGGGGTTCGACGTTATCCAGAAAATGGCTCAGCAGCCGACCACGACGGTAGGCCGAATGCGTGATGTACCAGAGACGCAAATCGTCATCACCAAAGCTACACTACTTAAATAGCCAAAACGATAAGCCCTTTGAATAATCGAAGGGCTTTCTCTTTCAACGGCTTCATTTTATTGGATTGATTTATGTCTTCATTACCTTCCATCACTTGGTTGGAAACGGTAAAAAGTTACCTCGATAAACGACTCATGTGGGTTTTCATGCTGGGCTGCTCTAGCGGCTTTCCGTGGGTTCTTATCGGTTCAAACATGTCAGGTTGGCTAAAAGATGCCGGCTTGACCCTCTCCGCAATTGGCTATTTTGGTAGCGTTTTTGCGGTCTATGCGATCAACTTTCTGTGGGCACCTCTGGTTGACCGCGTGAAGCTGCCAGTCCTCTTTAGACTGCTGGGGCAAAGACGTAGCTGGATTTTCTTTTGTCAAAGTATCGTACTCGTCGCTACCCTATTTATTGCCGGTGTTAATCCAGCGGAAAACTTGGTGTTTGCGTCACTACTCGCCTTGTGTATTGCAACGGCTTCAGCGACACAAGACATCGCAATTGATGCTTTTCGTATTGATACTTTCCCAAAGTCAGAAGAGTCTAAACTGCCTCAAGCTTCTGCAATGGCGGTCATTGGCTGGTGGACAGGTTATTCACTACCGGGTTATTTAGCGTTTGTTAATGCTGACAGTGTCGGTTGGAATGGTGTGTATTACGGGATGGCGGTGATAGTCGGCATTCTAATGGTCTTTACGATTTTAGTCGGTGAACCTAAGACTCAACGCGAACAACTTCAGTCTGCCGCTGAACAACGCCACAAAGAAGTGGTTGGTTCGAAAGTCGTAGCTTGGTTTACCGTGACTGTTGTGGAACCTTTCCTTGATTTCTTTAATCGCAATGGTGTCCGTGTCGCGATTACTCTGTTGCTGTTCGTTTTCCTATTTAAAATTGGCGAAGCGTTTTTGGGCAGGATGTCGATCGCGTTCTACAAAGATATTGGTTTTAGCAATGAACAAATTGGCTATTACTCCAAACTGATTGGTTGGGGAGCCACCATCTTCTTTACTTTTGTCGGAAGCATGTTCAACGTTAGGTTTGGTATTGTACGTGGATTAATGATCGGTGGTATTGCTATGTCTGCCAGTAACTTGATGTTTGCTTGGATTGCTTCGGTAGGCCCAAACGAGCACTTGTACTTAGCCACGATTATTGTCGATAACTTTACGACTGCTTTCTCAACTGTCGCTTTTGTTTCATTTTTGACGATTCTAACCGGACAAGCATTTTCGGCAACTCAGTATGCGTTGCTTGCTTCTCTAGGAAACTTCGGACGGACGACTCTTGCTTCTTTCAGTGGCGAGCTAGTGGATTATCTTAATGATTGGAGCACATTCTTCGTGCTTACCGCTGTCATGGTCGTGCCAAGCTTGATTATGTTGTACTCGCTACGACATTACTTTGATGCTCTATTGGAAAAAGCACGTCACAAGCATTAACGAAACATATAAAAAACCACCGAATTCGGTGGTTTTTGTTTTGCGAGATATAAGATAAGAGGTCTATGGGTATAACCCTTTACCAAACATATTAAATATACGTGCCACGCCTTGAGTAAAGATCATCGGCTCAGTCAATACGGTTAAACACAAGCAGTCTTCTCCGGCCTTAGTGTAAGGGCTGTGCTTCACTGATGCGTCTCTAATCATCAAATCGCCTTGTTCATATTGGCCATCCTCGTCACTAAATCCACCATGTAGGATCAATGTAGACTCCAGGCCTTTGTGCGTATGTTGAGGAATTTGCACATCTTCCCCGATGTACATTAAGCTGACACGAGCGTCTTCCCCTAGATCAATCTGAGCACTGAAAACCTTGCCTCCGTAACTTCTCCATGACCCTACGAGGTCAGAGAAACGCGCTAAGGTTTTAGGAAGAGCGAAGCTTTTTCCTGCCACATTAACAGCAGCAGAGTCGCGGATCACGATGTTATCAGTCGCTGGCTTCGCATTGATGATGTCATTAAACATGTCGTCAAATTCAGAAACATACTCAGAAGGTATGTCACTTACAATATTCGCTTGACTTGCTTCGACTTGGTTAACATAAGCTCGGCACTTGGTGCATGTTTCTAAATGGGTTGCGACCACAAGACCAGAAACTGCATCAATGCTTCCCGAAGCGTATGCTTCTAACAAGCTGTTATCTGGGTGTTTGTTCATAGTTGCTCCGTATGCATTGAATGCCTTAGCTTTTCTACTGCAAGCCTCAGCCTAGATTTTACGGTACCGAGGGGTATATCAAATAATTCCGCGACCTGTTGATGAGGTAGCTCTTCAAGATATACCGCTTGTAAAACATCTCTCTGGTTTTTCGGTAATATATCTAAAAACTTAACCACCTGTTCTTTTAACATATCTTGTTCTGGTGAATAGTGATCAACAAGATCAGGTGGATAATACTCTGACGGCCAAATGTCATCAGAATGAATGTGTAATTCCTTGCCTTTCTGTTTTCTCAGCAAATCAAAACAAAGGTTTCGGATTATGGTATATATCCAAGTCGATAACGCGCTCTTTTCCCCATCATAGAGGTGCGCTTTCTGCCAAACTGTCGCCATGGTCTCTTGCACCATCTCCATAGCAACTTGCTCATTACCAACATGTTTGTAAGCGAATTGCTTCAGCTTGGGTGCGTAAAAACGGAATACAAAAGCGAACGCGTCTTTGTCTCGAGCCTTCACTTTATCCATGTAATCGTTCCAATCACTGCGCCCCAGTTTTTTCGGGCTATCACTCATCATAATCGGCCTTAATTTGTGGGAGGAGTTTCCTCCTCCCATTCTTCCTAATCGGTCACGTCATCGACCAACAAGTTGAAACCACCGTTGTTCCCATCATCAATGGCAACGACTTGGTAAACAACACCGTTCATTACATTGACTGGTGCTGAGTCAACCGCAACAATACTTGGGTTACCAGCCACTGTTACCGTTACATAATATGTACCTTCAGCGACATATAATCCTTGTACGCTATCTTTATACGCAAAATTAGCAATAGTTGGATCACTTCCATCTATTCCTGCACTCGTAGTGAGGTAAATATCCACCATTTCCGCTATAGGATTAGCCGCCGCGTGTGTCACATTCAACGTCGCGCTAGTCGCCACAGCGCGTCTCATATCTTCAACAACCAGAGCTTCGATATCAATCGCAGGGCTAACAACACCGACTGCGTAAACACTGTAATCCATTCCACCCGCAACCATTAAACCGTCAACATCTATGATCGGATTAGTTGTTGTGCCATCCACGTAAACGTCAATATCGTAAGCGCCAGCAGCAAGATCCAAATAACCACGAATCTCTTTGAACGCTAAGTCGGCAAGAGGAGCGAAGGCCGCCCCGTTAACGTTAACATCGACGACTGGCGCTCCATCGACAAGGTGTCCGACTCTTACTTCAGCTTGGCTGCCCATATCTTCAATTATAGAAGAGCCCGAACCGTCCAACACCAAGAGTTTGACAGGTGACGTGCTATTCGAATCTCCTGTGCCGATAGCGGCAATCGTCAAGTTGGAATTAGCCGCAAGAGATACTGTGCCCGAGTCAAAAGCAACGCTGTCTCCTACGGCAAGTCGAACTTGATACTCACCAGCTGGGATGTTCAATACGTCGGTAGAAGCTTTGTAAGCAAGGTTAGTTATTGGAGTCGCGCTAGCAAGAGCAGCACCTGGCTCAGTGACATAAAGATCAACAGCAGGAACACCTGAAGCTGCATGAACAACTTGAACATCTAGACTATTGGCATCAGCCATTGAATCGGCGCTGCGAGTCACAACTAAAGGCTCAACTGGGTTTGGCGAACCATCGGCATCGCCAACAACGAACACGTTATAATTGAGGTCGGAATCAAGATCTAGTTCTGTTTTAGGTATTACGGTCGCGGTTTCATTACCTGGGAGCTGAACATCGACCTGAATCGAATTCATCCCCTCTCGCAATTTAACGTAGCCAGATCCCACACCATAATCAACATTCGTTAATGATGGTTTATCGTTGATCCACACATTTGCAAGCGGCGCATCAGAAGACGCGTGCACTGCTTGTAAATTGGAATACTCGATAGTGTCACTGTCGGAGCCACACGCCGCCAGTCCTAATGTCGCAACAATAGTTAGCGCAGCTTTATTAAATCCTTTCATATCCTTGCCTCTTTGTTAGTCGGGGCTTCTATGGCTTCTGTCAGAAATTGCAACGCAGAAATACAGTCCTCTGCGCCGACTAGCTGTTCGAACCGATTGCAGTCTAGGGGTAGTAACTCAAGCCAACGCTGAGTAACCCAAGCAGAGTCATCGTAAAAACGATGCTGGTAGAGGCTTCCAAGTTGAGGAAACTCTTCATAAACATGGGATAACTGCTGGCTTAAAAAGAATAAATCTGGTGAGTTGTCTAGATGTTGCCAATTGTCTAACCATTCAACCTCTGCATGACGTAAGCCATCCGCATCTGCACGGACGCGTTTGACAACAAAGCGTTGCTCACCAGCAACTGTAATACCAAGAAGGCCATCACTGAGTGTTTCAAAATCAACGATCCTGACCAAAGTTCCGATAGATGAAACGTTACCCACGTCTTTAGGGTCACCTTCACTTCCTACTAGGCAAACTCCAAAACCCACATTTTGTAGGCTGCATTCCTTTACCATTCGCTTATATCGTGGCTCAAAAATGCGCAGATTCATTTTACCTTCAGGGAGTACAACTGAAGTGAGTGGGAATAACATGACTTCTTTCATTCAAACGTCCTCTTTGATTCACGGATACATACGAATCCCTTATCACTCCGATCACTAACGATTTATGTTGGTTAATCGACTGGCTTAAAAAGTCATAAAATCGCTTACGCAAACGATCTAAATCACATATTTACTGCAACTGAATGCAACAAACAAAAAGTTCCGTAAATAAAGATAATTTCGTGACACAACTCACCAAAAACGTTCAATTTTGCACCCTTTATCACTTTCATTTGGGATTTTTATCGCTATTATTCCCGCCAATTGGAAAGCGCAGCACAGATTGCGTGTTCTGAATCATTACAAACATAGAGAGTCCCCTTATGCGTAAATCACTTTTAGCTCTTAGCCTTCTAGCGGCTACTTCAGCTCCAGTTATGGCGGCAGATTACTCTGACGGCGATATCCACAAAAACGATTACAAGTGGATGCAGTTCAACTACATGTACTCAATTGATGAAATGCCACGAGTTAAAGGCGCTGACGACAACGCTCACGATTACCTAGAAATGGAATTTGGCGGTCGCTCTGGTATTTTCGACCTATACGGTTACGTAGACGTATTTAACCTAGCGACTAAAGATAACCAAGATAAGTCAATCGAGAACGGCGCTCCTGACAAGATGTTCATGAAATTTGCACCACGTATGTCTCTAGATGCAGTAACTGGTAAAGACCTATCTTTCGGTCCAGTTCAAGAGCTATACATTGCATCTCTAATGGAATGGGGTGGTAACAACGGTGGTGTAAACAACCAGAAAATCGGTTTAGGTTCTGATGTAATGGTTCCTTGGTTAGGTAAAATCGGCCTAAACCTGTACAGCACTTACGATGGCAACAACAAAGGTTGGAACGGTTTCCAAATCTCGACTAACTGGTTCAAACCATTCTACTTCTTCGACAATGGTTCATTCATTTCTTACCAAGGTTACATTGATTACCAATTCGGTATGGATGATGATGCTGGTAACAAATTTGGTACTACCGCGTCAAACGGTGGTGCAATGTTCAACGGCATTTACTGGCACTCAGATCGCTTCGCGGTTGGTTACGGCCTGAAAGCATACAAAGAAGTATATGGTGTAAAAGACGGTCTACAAGTCGCTCCAGGTGTTGAGCTAGAATCGACTGGTGTAAGCCACTACCTAGCTGTAACTTACAAGTTCTAATTGAACCACTAAGTTTGCTCAAAAATGGCGCCTTTCGGCGCCATTTTTATTTGCTTTCCTTTTTTCCCTCATTATCCTTGCAGCAAACCTTTTTAATGAGAGCGTTTGGTGAATATCCTTATCCTCGGTCCAGGTGCGGTGGGCTCACTCTGGGCAACAAAATTTAAGCTTGCTGGGCACAATGTTTCATTGTGGGGAAGAAGTTCTGAAAGCCAACAATCACTTCAGTTGGATGACACACCCGCAAACGTATTCAGTAATCAAGATATTTCCTCCGTAAATCAAGCGGACCTCATTTTGATCACGGTAAAAGCTTGGCAAGTGGAAGACGCCATTCAGCCTTTACTGCCTCATATCAATACAGACACGATTATCATGCTGATGCACAATGGTATGGGTACTGCCTCTGCCGTGGAGAAGGTTGTGCCAAACAATCCGATAGTGCTCGCAACAACGACGCACGGCGCATACAAACCAGATAACCAACACGTATTGCATACCGGTCACGGAACAACGCAAGCGGGTGGTTATAATGACAAAGGAATGCAGTGCACTTTTCTGCAAGATGTTATGCATAATGCCCTTCCAGAGGTCATTTGGAATCCACACATCCAATCTGCGTTATGGACTAAGTTAGCGATCAACTGCGCGATTAACCCACTGACTGCGATTCTCCAGTGTAAGAATGGTGAACTTGCGAAGCCCGAGTTTAAGATACAACTCGAAAGCATCACTCAAGAACTGGTTGAAGTAATGAGTAAAGAAGGTATTGCTATCGAGTTTCGCTCTCTTTTCGATACGGTAATGCAAGTGGTGAACGCCACAGCTGAGAACTATTCTTCAATGAGACAAGACGTATTCCATCAGCGTCGAACGGAAATTGATTTTATAACCGGATACTTGTTAAAGGCTGCCGAGAAACATCGCATCAATACGCCTGAGAATTTAAAACTTTACCAACGCATCAAACAAATAGAACAAAGCTGGACAGAACAATGAGTAAGAAAATCTTAGTGCCAATCGCTCCAGGCACCGAAGAAATGGAAGCCGTCACCGTTATCGACATGATGGTTCGCGCGGGTTATGACGTTACGGTAGCGAGTGCTGCTTTTGATGGCTCATTGACGATGAAAGCTTCTCGCGGAGTCACATTAACGGCAGATTGTAAGCTGGTCGATATCGCTGATGATGAGTTTGATGCCATAGCGCTTTCTGGTGGTGTTGGTGGTGCAGAAATTTTCCGTGATAGTACGGTGATGATAGAAATCCTTAAGCAGCACATCTACGAGGGAAAATTGGTCGCAGCTATCTGCGCAGCACCAGCGTTGGTATTGCAACACCATGATCTTTTCCCACAATCACTGATGACCTGTCACCCGAGCTTTCAGTCGCATATCCCGGTAGAGAAGTGGCGCAGTAAACGTGTGACCTTTGATATCAACCACAACCTGATCACTAGTCAAGGTCCGGGTACAGCTTTAGAGTTCGCGATGGAAGTAATCATTCAACTCTCAGGTAAAAAACACGCATGGTCAGTTGCTGAACCAATGATCCCTCTGCCTACTCTGCACTACCACAAGCTTGGTGAAGAATAATGTTTGACGTAAATGCTGTACGCGAGCAATTTCCTGCTCTAAACCAATCCGTCAACGATACGCCCTTAGTGTATCTAGATAGCGCAGCGACAACGCAAAAACCGCAATGTGTGATTAATGTCATCAGTCATTACTACAGTGCGCAAAATGCCAATGTTCACCGTGGCAGCCATAGTTTAACGGCTAATGCCACCAGCCAATTTGAAGCGGCACGAGAACGAGTGGCAAGCTTTATTGGTGCAAACAGCTCTAAAGAGATCATTTGGACACGGGGCGCAACCGAAGCACTGAACTTAATTGCTCAAACCTACGCCCGTAGCACGTTACAACCAGGTGATGAGATCTTGATTAGCGAGATGGAGCACCACGCCAACATCGTGCCCTGGCAAATCGTGGCAGAGCAAACGGGTGCTAAAGTCATTAAAGTTCCGATGACATCAGATTGCCAGTTCGACATCAGTGCATTTGAGGCGCTTCTGTCTGACCGCTGTAAAATTGTTGCTTGCGCACAAATAACCAACGTAACAGGCACACGCCAACCTATCGAAAAAATCACTGAACTGGCGCACAACGTTGGCGCGGTTGTTGTAGTTGATGGCGCGCAAGGCATCGTACATGAGCAACTTGATTTATCGACATCAGATATCGATTTCTACGTTTTCTCAGGTCACAAACTTTATGCACCAGCAGGCATTGGGGTTTTATACGGCAAGCTTAAACTTTTGGAAGCCATGCCACCATGGCACGGCGGCGGTAAAATGGTTGAACGTGTTTCTTTCGAGAAAACGACGTTTTCTGCACTTCCTGGTAAATTTGAAGCGGGCACACCAAACGTTGCGGGCGCGATTGCTCTAGCGAAAGCCATTGAGTGGTACCAAGGTTTTAACCATCACGAAGTAGAGGATCATCTCCATGTGCTTCAGGATAAGGCCTACCAAGCACTAAGCGCTTTGGATGACATCCATATTCTAGGCTATCAACCGAATGCCTCTGTACTGACGTTCGTCATGGACGGCGTTCATCACCAAGACATGGCGACGCTGCTCGATCAACAAGGCATTGCGGTACGAGCAGGACACCACTGCGCTCACCCATTGATGGATGCGCTAAACGTTAAAGGCACGGTACGCGTTTCTTTTGGTATTTATAACACGGCTGAAGATGTGGATAGACTCATCGCCGCCGTAGAAAAAGCCGTCGACATGCTATAACGCCAACGGTTTGATTTGGAGTAACCAACAAGGTTACTCCATCTGCCTATCCAGAGTCGCCACGCAATTTCTGCCATTTCTTTTCGCAGCATAAAGCGCTTTATCTGCATGCGCATACAAACGTTTGGTGGTTTCATTTCTGCCTATTTCCACCACGCCTACACTCACCGTGACCGGAATTTCAATCTTTTCAAATTCGAACTGACAATTTTGAATGTGGGAACGTACTTCCTCTCCTACCTCTTTCGCCGCCGACATAGAAGTTTCAGGCAAAATAATCGCAAACTCCTCCCCTCCGACTCTTGCAAAAATTTCGTCTTTGACGAGTAAGTGAGAAACCAAATCAGCTAAGGTCTCTAAGACATAATCCCCCGCATCATGACCACGTTTATCATTGATGACTTTAAAAAAGTCCAAATCAAACAATAACAACGCGGAGTGATAGTTCGGCTCTTGAGCTTTAATGACCTCTTCTGTGAGCTTTTCGAAAAAGACACGTCGATTGTAGATGTTGGTAAGAGCATCAATTTGGCTTTGATGGCGAAGAAGGGTTTCAACTCGGTGGCGATTGGAGATGTTGCGTGTAAGAATAAGGACAACGCGACGACCTCGGTATTTTATAGCGAGTGGGCAGATCTTGCCTTCGTAGTATAGGTCGCCTCTTGGCCCACTGTTAGCATCTATTCCCTGAATGCTGTCGGCGCACATCTTGTACTCGACCGTCACAATACTGTCTTGTTTCAGTGATCGATTGATCTGCTCGATAAACCAGTCAGCTTTATCTTTCTCGAGTACGCTGTGCAGCGTCTCACCTATCAAATTGCTTCCATCGTGATAGGCTTTTTTATCTGTTCCTCCAAAAACATCAATATAGATACCATCTTCACTCAGAATAAAAGTGGGGTCTGGCATTCCGGATAACACGTCTTGCGCATGTTCCAAGGTGAATTGCATATAGGGAGGTTCCTAGCATTTGTATCTAAGTAACCCAATCGCTTCCAAGTGTGTTTCCACATTGGGGAATAGGAGCGAGTGGGGCATATGTCTATTATCTAATATAGACAAATTTTAAATACAATTGAGTTTATAAAAACCAAGTGGGCAATATAATGAACCAGGATCAATAGAATGGTTAATTAACGCTAAAATAGTCGACCATTTGCATATTTTTTATCCATTTGCAAAAAATATCTCAACTCAGATACAAAAAACGCCAAACAGCTAGGCTATTCGGCGTTTTTTAAGAATTGGGAAAATGACTCGTTACACGGCGGTTTGCTTAATCTGCTCTACAATAGCTTTCAAGCCATTACCACGTGACGGGCTTAAATGGGAGACAAGCCCCAGTTGTTCAAAATAAGCATCAATATCAAATGCTTGAATTTGATCGGCCGTTTTACCGTCATAAGCTGCCATCACCAAGGCAATCAATCCACGGACGATACGCGCATCGGAGTCCGCACAAAAATGCCAAACGCCATCTTGCTCTTTGCTCACTAACCACACCAAGCTTTCACAACCCGAAACGGTAACTTGTTCTGATTTCAGCTCTTCTGGCATTTGTGGCAGCTTTTTACCCCACTGAATAACCTGACGGTAACGATCTTCCCAGCCTTGAAATTGCTGCATAGTCGCTACAATGTCTTCGCTGGTGATATCTGTACCAAATGGAGAAACGGGAAAATCTGTCATGATGCGCTCTTCTTCTAGTTTACTTCTTATATTTTGAAATCAACTTCTCAACGATTCGCGATACCGCGACAAAGCCAAACGTTGCAGTTACAACAGTCGCCGCACCAAAACCGCTAGCACAATCCATACGTTTTGGGCCTTCCGCTGTCGACTTCACACCACACACTGAACCGTCTGCTTGAGGGTACTTCAGCTGCTCGGTTGAAAACACGCAATCAATACCAAACTTACGAGCCGGATTCTTAGGGAAGTTATGATGACGACGCAAGGTGTCTTTGATTTTCTTCGCTAGAGGATCTTGGATCGTTTTCGTTAAATCAGCGACCATGATCTGCGTTGGGTCAACCTGACCACCAGCGCCCCCCGTAGTGATCACTTTGATCTTGTTGCTGCGGCAATACGCCAACAAAGACGCCTTCGCTTTTACGCTGTCAATCGCATCTAGCACGTAATCAAACTCTTTGCTTAAGTACTCATGTTGATTGTCTGGCGTGATGAAATCATCAATCAGATTGACTTTACACTCTGGGTTGATCAATTTGACACGCTCGGCCATCACTTCAATTTTGCTTTGGCCAACGGTGCCCGTCATCGCATGAATTTGGCGGTTAATATTCGTGACACAAACATCGTCCATATCAATCAGAGTCAACTCACCGATCCCAGTACGGGCCAGCGCTTCGACCGCCCATGAACCCACGCCACCAATACCAATAACACAAACGTGTGCAGCGCGAAGAATGTCTACTTCACTGTTGCCATAAAGACGACGAGTGCCGCCAAAGCGTTGATTGTAGCTGTCAGATGCTGGGGTATCGAGTTCACGCATATTGAAGTCCAGATGATCGATAGAAAAACAAAGAGTGCGATTTATACGCACTCTTTGATGAAATGTCTAGATAAGAGAGTGTTCCTCTTTCTTGGGTCGCTATTGTAGCTTTTCTGGCGGTAAAGCCCAAGGCGCTTGAGTTGGTGAGTTTTCCAGCCCAAGTTTCCACACTCGACCAAAATGCTTGTAGTGCCCTGCTTCCGTTCCTGCTCTCGCACCAATGCCATGATACAGATCCAAATGGTTCTGTTTTACCGCACCACCAGTGTCTAAAACGATCAGCATTCGCAGTTGATGAGCACCGCTCCACGTACCATCCGCATTCAGCAATGGTACTTCCGCCAAGATTGGTGTGCCCATTGGTAAGATAGAACGGTCACCCGCGACCGCGGCCATTGGTAACAAAGGAATACCAGCCGATCCCGTTACTGGCGCTTCCGCTTTTGGCGCAAAGAAGACGTAAGAAGGGTTTTGCTCCAACAACTCGCGTACTGTTGCGTCGTCGTTGTCCATTACCCACTCTTTAATCGCTTTGAGAGACATTTTTTCACGCGGCACTTCACCACGTTCAATCAAAATGCGGCCAATACTAACGTAAGCTTTATTATTTTTCCCTGCGTACGCGAAGTACTCCAACGTATCATCATCTTCAAAATGCACATAGCCACTGCCCTGCACTTCCATCATAAACGGGTCAATACGGTTAGGCGCATAACCTAGCACTAAACCTTGGCCATCTAATGCCCCGTTGTAGATCTCCGCACGAGTCGGACAATCTGATGAGCAGTTTGGCTTGCCATAAACTGGGTACTTAAAAATGTCGTTTGGTGTATGACGCAGCTCCATCACGGGAGAAAAGTATCCGGTAAACAGCACATTACCTTTTTTATCACCACCACCCAATTGCGCGGCTTGAATGCCAAACGCACTCAACGCACTGGTATCTCCGCTCTGTTGCGCCCACTCACTTAATCGTTGATATAGCGGTTGGTATATCTTCGCCATGGATGGTGACTTTATCACCACTTGCTCAGCTTGCTTGTTAAATTCAGTAAAATCGCGTGGTTTGTTAGACTCAACTACGTCCACTTTATTGAGGATCTGAGGAAACTCACCATCAAGATATTGCTGAGCACGATCATTTTGTTGAGCACAGCCAAAGAGTAGGCTCAAAGAGATAATAGGAAGGAGTTTTTTTAACACGTGTCTTTTCCGTAAAAGAGAATAGCAAAAGGATGGCAAACAAATGCATACGGTGCAATTGAAAAGCAACGACAAAATGTTTCAACGCTAAGCCAATCCGTTTACTCGTTGTGAATTCATTCAGTTAATGCAACATGATAGCAGCGGAAGAATTACGGAATTGTCCGGATTATGTTTGAAAGTAAGATTTACTGATTGAGAGATGAAATTGTGATCATCCATGTGACTCACAGACGCAAGAGATCTCTGCTTAACAGACAAAGATAAAAACGACTATCTTACCGCAATCCTTGCACGCCCCTCTAAACGGAATACAGGTAGATAATGTGCATTAGCATCCAGCTTCATTTCTGCATGCTGCTTACCCACAAAATTGAAGTGCCGCTCATTTGAACCCACTCGATACGAAAACGAATCCCCATCGAATTCAAAACTGGTCGCCACTGTAGAACCATTTACGGTAACACCGCGCTCACTCAACACAAATTCTTCACGAGCATAAGGCGCAACATCTTGCTCAACCCAGCGACCATAAATTGTCGATTTGGGAATGGGCGGATTAATGGTTCGAGTAATCAAATCACTATACAGCATGCACACGACAACGGTTCCAACTATCGCTATAAGCATGAGAGAACGCTCTAGCCACTTACGAAGCATTGATTTAGATGACGTTTTTGACAGATTTGAAGCAGTGATCGCAGCATTCTTATTAACAGCAGAAGACATGAGGTTCACGTATTGAGGAAAGACGCCACCATTGTAACCTTCCCTCTTAACGGGACCAAGAACCTACCTCAATATGTTTGTGCTTTATTCCAAAATTTCACCTTGCCACCAAGTGAATAAAAAGGCATTATTTTAACATAATTAAACAAAGGAATGGCTGTAGTGAAAATTCGTAGTACTGCTCTCGTAAAAGGATTCCGTCAATCAACACCTTATGTCAATGCTCACCGCGGAAAAACCATGGTGATCATGCTGGGCGGAGAAGCCGTCGCACACAAAAATTTTGGCAATATTATTAATGATATCGCACTCATGCACAGCCTCGGAATCAAAGTCGTGGTGGTGTATGGTGCACGTCCTCAAATTAATCAGCTGCTAGAAAAACAAGACCTCACTACGCCTTACCACAAAAATATCCGCATTACGGATGAATCGGCTTTATCTGTTGTTATGCAAGCTGCCGGACAACTTCAGCTTGCGATTACTGCGCGCCTATCAATGAGCCTCAACAATACTCCGATGGCAGGTACCCAGCTCAATGTCGTTAGCGGAAACTACATCATTGCTCAACCACTCGGCGTTGATGATGGTGTGGACTATTGCCATAGTGGACGTATTCGCCGCATTGACACCGATGCTATCAACCGCACTCTTGATCAAGGTTCAATTGTTCTGCTAGGTCCCATTGCTAGCTCTGTGACTGGCGAGTGCTTCAATTTATTATCGGAAGAAGTCGCCACCCAACTAGCGATAAAGCTGGGTGCGGATAAGCTGATTGGTTTTTGCTCCGAACAAGGTGTCATTGATGACAACGGTAATGCTGTCGCCGAGTTGCTACCAATAGAGGCGGAACATGTCATCAAAACGCTTTCTGAAAATACGTCTCCTGACCTAGATTACAACACTGGGACACTGCGCTTTCTTAAAGGCTCTATTGCCGCTTGCCGTGCCGGAGTACCTCGTAGCCACTTGATCAGTTATAAAGTAGATGGCGCCTTAATTCAGGAGTTGTTCTCTTTCGACGGTATCGGTACCCAAGTTGTTATGGCGAGTGCTGAACAAGTGAGGCAAGCTAATATTGACGATATTGGCGGTATCTTAGACCTCATTCGCCCGTTAGAAGAACAAGGTGTACTGGTTAGGCGCTCTCGAGAACAGCTAGAGCAAGAGATTGGAAAATTTACCATCATCGAAAAAGACGGCTTGATTATTGGCTGTGCTGCCCTTTATCCATACCCAGAAGAGCGTAAAGCTGAGATGGCTTGCGTAGCGATTCACCCTGACTATCGTGATGGAAACCGAGGTTTGTTACTGCTCAACTACATGAAACATCGTTCTAAATCCGAAACCATTGATCAGATTTTTGTCCTCACGACACACAGTTTGCATTGGTTCAGAGAGCAAGGTTTTTACGAAGTCAGTGTCGACTATTTGCCTGGAGCCAAACAAGGGTTATATAACTTCCAGCGTAAGTCCAAAATCTTAGCGTTAGATTTATAGCTTAACCTTAAATCAGGGAGCGAAACTTAACGTTCCACTATACCAACTAACCTCAAAGGGCAGGATTTAGTTCATTAACGCTCAACCCTGCACATCGAGCTTGTTTAGGAACGAGTTTGTTTAGGAGTAAGGCCACACATAAACCCTACTCCGGACTAGCGGGTCATCATGTAAACCCAACTTAGAAATGCGCAAACCATTGCTTGATTTTCGTTCCAATTTTATCTTTTAAATATACATTTGGTTGGCTATACTCTGCTCGCTAGTGATTGGTTTTTAACCAATACGAATGGATCTAGGTGATGTAATGTAGCCTTCACCCTAAAATACTGGGCAATTGAAAAACTAGTTAGCTCCGTATTGCACACCAAGGACAGTTGTTAATCTGACTTTAAATAAGCCGAGACGAGCACTGTTATGAGAACAATCATTTGTAATTCGCTTCAAAGCTTCTGGGATATGGCTGACAATCAGTTTTTAGAAGGCCTAGACGTCCACTGTGTTTTCCCCGTAAATGACGCTATCCGAGATTTTATTCTTGCTTATCAACAGCAATACAAAATACGCAGCGTGTCTTTTACCAATGCGTTTGCAAAACATGCATAAAAGAAGACCGAGCCATAAGCTCGGTCTTCTTGTTTTAGTTAGTAAGCCGCTGTACTAACCCACTCGCACGAGTGGTTTTCACCTTAATGCCTCGCTTCAGAACATTAAGTTCGGCGTAAAGAGCTAAACGCTTTTTCGCGCGGGTAATGCCTGTGTAAATCAACTCACGGGTTAATATCGGGCTAAAGTCTGGTGGCAAAATCATCAGGGTGTAATCAAATTCACTGCCTTGCGATTTATGGATGGTCATGGCGTAAGCCGTTTCATGTTCAGGCACTCGGCTTGGCAAGACCGATTTCACACTGCCGTCAGGTAACTCGAAAAAGACTTTCAAACGCGGTTCTTCTTCACTGTCATCTCGCATGCAAATACCAATATCACCGTTATACAAACCTAGACCATGATCATTACGCGTAACCATGACAGGTCTACCGTGATACCAAATTTCATCCTGAACTTGAATGAACTTGCGCGCCGCGAGCGCTTTCTCGATGCGCTGGTTTAGCCCAGCTACACCAAAGTCACCTTCACGGATCGCGCACAGCAGTCGGCATTGGTTGAAAGTATCTAACACCGCTTTGGCTTTGTGCGTTAGCGACTCTGGCTTTCCGGTTTTAGGATCAGTTTCCTGTTGTCCAATGCGTTTGAGGTAACGACCGTATTCCTGCACCAACGTCTGCATCATTTGGTTGTAATGTTGACTACTTAGCGCTAAATGTTCGATGTCAGAAAAGTCACGCGCCCAGACGTTATCTACGCTCGCAGCAGAACCTGAGTTAACCGCTTTTGCCAACTGACCAATGCCTGAGCGAGCGTCAAATCGGTAGCTCTTTTGCAGCATACATAAACTATCAGCAATGCTAGATGCACTGTTACCCGTATGCGCTAAAGTATCGAAACCCGTCAGTTTTGCGATGGCTGACGCCTGCTCTTTGCCATAACCCAATGCATGGAACGAACAGATATCACCCAACACTGCCCCAGCTTCAACTGAGGCAAGTTGGTCTTTATCACCTAACAAAATCAGCCGCGCATGTTTCGGTAAGGCATCGACCACTTTGTACATCATTGGCAAATCGACCATCGACGCTTCATCGATAACCAAAATATCCAAATGCAGTGGATTTTGCTTGTTGTGACGAAATTCTGCGCTATTAGGAATCGCGCCCAGCAACCTATGTAAGGTACTCGATTCAGTCGGAATTTTGGCTTTTAGCTCCGGAGAAACTGGCAGTTCTTGCACTGCTTTACCAATGGACTCGGTTAATCGCGCCGCCGCTTTCCCCGTCGGGGCCACCAGCTTAATGGTCAGATTTTTCTCGTGCGTTGCCTGTTCAATCAAAGCAGCAAGCAATTTGGTTACTGTCGTCGTTTTACCCGTACCAGGACCACCAGAAATCACAGCAAATCGACGAGTTAACGCAACCGCCGCCGCGACTTTTTGCCAGTTCACACAAGCAGAAAGTGGCACCAGCTCATCCAGTTGCTGCAAATCCTGAACCTTGCGCGCATTGCTAAGCACGGAATCAATGGCGTGCCAATCCAACGATTCGCTTGCGACCACATCAAGGTGGTCACACACCAATTGTTGACGCAACACTTGGTTGCTGCTTCCCGCTTCTACTGCTTTGCCTAACGCGTTAAACAGAAAATGGTATTGGCGTGCAAATAAATGGTTGAGCAACTCGGATAATCGCGCAAACTCTTGTGGTTGCAAGTTAACTGCGGCGCCCAAGTGATTAAGCTTTTCCGCCAGAGTCACTTCATAATGCCAATAGCGGTGCAGATACAGACGCTCGCCATCGAACATCAACGGCAAGGCTTCTCCTTGCGCGCCGACCAAGCTGGAATTTTGTAATAGTTCTATCCAGTCTATGACTTGTAGCTGTGTGTTGAGCGCCAATGCCGACTCACCAAACAGCCCTAGCTTACTGGCTAAATCCGTAGATTGCCCTTGTGCATCGAACAGAGACAGGCAGATATGTCCTTTGCCAAGCTCACTACTGACAACACCAGCGATAAACGCCAGTGCTTGGCTATCCGACTGTTCATCATGCGTTTGAGAATCAATAAAACAGGCGAATTGGTAGTCGAGCTGACGAATAGCGCCTTTGTGCGCCAAGCGTTCCAGCACTACCAATAGACTATCTTGGCCAGAATGAAGATTGTGATTTGTCGTCATTAAAGTAGCTCCATCTGCCCGGCTTGAGTTGAGCGCGTTTCAAGTACTTGACCATCAACCAAACGATCCATCTCTTGTAAGAAGTCTAAGGTTGGTTTCGCGGCAAAAATGCCGTGGTCACTCTGCCCATCCATGCCGCGCAAGAACAAGTAATACACGCCACCGAAGTGATGATCATATTGATAATTCGCCAATCGGCTGCTTAGGAAACGATGCAGTGCTAACGCATAAATCTGATACTGCAAATCGTAGCGGTGATCCGCCATCGCCGATTTCAGAGCCTCACCATGGTAGTGCGTCACATCGTCGCCAAGATGATTCGATTTCCAGTCAAGCACGTAGTATTTACCTTGATGTTCAAACACCAAGTCGATAAAACCTTTGAGCATGCCTTGCACGGTTTGGAAACCTAAATCCCCCGCTTTCGCCGACAACGGATCGTGACGTTGAATGACTCGGTTTAACGCCGGTGCAGACAAAACTTCAATCGGCAACAAAAATTCCATCTCCACCAAACGTTGCGACGGTGCTTTTTGATTCAGCAGCAAAGACTTACCATCCAACGGCGTTGCGAGTACGGTATCAATCAATTGCTGTAAAATGGGCAACCACTCTTCATCGAGCTGTTCGCTTTCCATCAAGCCAAGGATGATTTGTGTATTCTCTTCCGTCGTGGCTGGCTGAGTAAATTCAATTTCCTCAAACAAGCTGTGCAGGAACGTACCCGGACGCGCTCCACGAGGGAAGGTAAAAATCGAACGCTCTGGCTCCACCAAATCCGCTTCGTCTTGTTCTTCAGATGAGTCGATATCAAAACCCGTAATCTCAATCGTGGCATCATGCTCGGCGTGATGAGAGCCTTGCTTGACCAAGCCAGAATAACTGGTGATGCGCCAGTTTCTGTCGATAGGGTTTTGCAGCTCTTTCGCGCTAAGATCGTATATTTCTTCTTGTGGCGCTACGTACTTCTCTTCGAGTTGCTGCGGCGGATCGGCCACAACGACACAATCAAGCTCGTCTTGTTGCTTTGTTAAACCTTGGTGCAAATCGTTAATACCACCTTCTTGACCATTTTGAATCAAATAGCCAATCGCACTGCGGTGTACACCAGTTGGCTCTTTGGTCGAACGGCCATTGCGCAACGGTGAGGCACCGATAAAACACGCATACACAGCTCGCGTTAATGCCACGTATATCAAGCGTAAGTCTTCCGCCAAACGCTCTTTATCCGCTTGCTTCATGGACGCATCGTTGCCAGTGATATCCAGTACCGTGCGGTCATTGGCTGCATCGTAATATTTGGCTTCACTGGCTTCTCGATAGCTGAACACAAACGGCAGAAATACGAGGTCATACTCCAAGCCTTTTGATTTGTGAATAGTTACGATCTGCACTAAGTTACGTTCCGATTCTAAACGTTGGATTTGGTCATCACTGCCACCCAAACCATTTTCCGCATCACTGATAGACTGAGCGAGCCAACGCAGCAGACCGTGGTCGCTATCCAGTTCATTACTGGCTTGTTGAAGCAGTTCACCGATGTGCATTAAATCGGTAAGTACTCGCTCACCATTCTCACCCTGTGAACTCGCGCCTTCTTCTAGTAATCGCTCGGCAATATGGCGTTTGCTGATCACCGCGCGCAACATCGGCAGCACACCACGTTGAACCCAAAGCTTGCGATATTCTTTGAATTCGTTTACGGCGTTTTCCCACACAATTTCATCGTTATTAAGCGCATCCAAACTTGCTGCGTCGAGGGCAAACAGCTCAGAGGCAAGACTTGCACGCAGTGCACGGTCATTTTCTGGAGTCAGCACCGCTTGCAGCAAACGCTGTAAATCCTGCGCCACCGAACTGGTAAACACACTGTCTCGGTTAGACAGGTACACGCTGGCAATACCTTGGTCTGCTAGCGCTTGTTTGATCATTCGACCTTCACTACCTGTTCGAACCAACACCGCGATATCGCCCGCTTGAACCGCTTTCTGTTTTTCGCCATTCACCAGACACGCTTGCCCCTGTTGAGCCTGCGTCAAAATAGTTTGGATTTGGCTTGCGGTCGCCTCTGCCATTCGAGTCAAATACTCGCCTTTTGGTAGCGGTTTATCGTCCGCTTCTTGCAACCAATAAGTCAGCGCTGGTTGCTTTTGGCCACCCATAGTCCAAATGCGTTTTTCAGCGTTCGGGCTGTAGTTGACGGGTAAAAACGGAATGTCCGAATCATAGATAAATGGACTATCAGGCAAAGCAAATACTTGGTTTACCGCCTGCACCATATCTGCGCTAGAACGCCAGTTGGTTCCTAACGTGTAGTGGGCACTTACTTGGTTACGCGCTTTGATATAGGTGAAAATGTCTGCGCCACGAAAGCCATAAATCGCCTGCTTGGGGTCACCGATCATAAACAAACCACATTCCGGGTTGTTCAGATAAATACGGCTGAAAATACTGTATTGAAGCGGGTCGGTATCTTGGAACTCGTCAATCATTGCGACAGGATACAAAGTACGAATACGCGCCGCTAAAAGCTCGCTTTCGTCCGTATCGATAGAAGCAGAAAGTTGCGTCAGCAAATCATCGAAAGAGAGCCACTGTTTTTGATTTTTCGCGTTGGCCAGCATCACACGACAATGCTCAATCGCATGAGCAAGCAGTGGCGCTTTTAAGCTGATTGGATTGGCAAGAAATGTTTCAATGGCTTCAAATACCGCGTGCTGCGGCGCACTGCCTTTCGGTGTTTTTTCCAACAAGACGTTTTGCGCGAATTTCTCCAGCTTGTCTGGATAATCGTATCCTGTGGTTTCCGTTGCTGCCCAAGCGTTTACCGCCTCCAACCACGTCGGCAGAGACTTTTTGGTGTAGCTGCGTTTGTTAATATCTGAATCTGAAATCAGCGTTAAGAAGTCATCTTGGCTTTCTCGCCACTGTGCTTTTAATTCATCAATTTTTTTCAAATTTTCAGTATGAAGATCAGCCAAACTGCCTTTCATTGCAGGAACAGAAAGGCTTAACGGCGCACCAGTTAAGTAATTGCTGATGTCAGACAACAACGCAGATGGAGAGCTCCATAGCTGGCGAATTTCCCCAGCCAAGGTAAATGGCAACGGGTAGAAATTGCGGCGCCAGTAATCGGCTACAACTTGCGCCTTTAGGTGACTTTCATCGGTCACAAACTCGTTATTAAATCGGCTGCCAGATTCAAACGCATTTTGCGTTAACATACGTTGGCAAAAACCGTGAATGGTGTAGACCGCCGCCTCGTCCATCTGACGCTCTGCCTGCAATAAAATTTCTGCGGCTTGCTTGTGATCGTCAAACTCATTAAGCAAAGGTTGGATCACCGGGTCGGAACTCTGTCCACGCGCAAACGCGATTCGCGCATCATGGATTCTTGCCCTGATACGATCGCGTAATTCCGCAGTTGCCGCTTCGGTAAAGGTTACAACCAGAATTTGGTCGACCGTAAGCGGTACGCGATGTCGAGTTTCCGCGCTGCCATGACCAAGCAAAAGACGCAGATATAAACCTGCAATAGTGAAGGTTTTACCTGTACCTGCTGATGCCTCGATTAACCTCGCACCATGCAGAGGAAACGTCATCGGTTCTAGTGGCGTTGGTTGAGGTTGCTCTGTGCGGTCTAATGTATGTAGAGGACACTCTGCACCTGACATTTGATCCATAACGCTGAATCTCTCCGGATTATTTACTAGGACGTATCACCTAATAAATGTGATCTATAGTTAAAAATTCTATTAATATGTTTAACAAGTTGGATAATTTAGAGCTTTGTGAGATCTTTCTCACGGTTATCCATAAGACGTACCGTTAGTATGCGCCCCACGAGATAAGCCAAACCTTTTTGGCGGCACAACTCAAATGAATTAAACAAAAGTATCATGGTCCCTCTGACCTTGTGGCCGTACAGCGAACGCCCTACAAAAAATAATGATTTTCTGGCGGCCACCCTACTCTTCCTTCTCTTTATCCAGCTGTCTTTATTACGCTTTTACATCATCAGCGTCTTGAACCGCTAAGCGCGCACCTTGCAGTACTAATGCTGTCAGCAAACGAACTTCTGAGGCCAACTCATCATTCCAAGCAGGCCAAATTCGAGAGATGTACGCATTACTGCCTTCGCCTGGGCTCATGAAGCCATCATTGAATGCGTCAGCCATTTTCTTCAAAGATTTCTCTTCGTCATCGACCCACTGACCGCGGCTAAAGCCCGCTTCAACACAAGCCAACGCCGTTTTCGGGAAATAAGGCAAAGGCTTAGTCATGCCTTCGAAAAATAAGCGAACTAATTCAGTCAGTAGCTGTTTGGCATACTGCGCATCGGCAATTTCTGGGTAGATCAAATGCAGCGCGCCTTCTTTACGATCGTAACCAATGATGTGAGTTTTCTTAGCATGACCCGACGCCGACATGGCAAGGTGATCGATCCACGCTGCAAGGTAATCTTGCGATCGAATCTTACCGCTTCGATAGCGAATCAAACCGGATTGGTAGCATTGAGTTAGCCAACCTGTTAGGCGAACGTTTTTCTCTTCGCCTTCATTTCGCTCAAACAAGGAATCAAACGTCAGGTCGATTTCCAAATCGTCTTGAGGCGCACCAGATAAAAACGCCAGTTTATCCACCAGCTCTTCCGCCTGAACTCGGTTGGTTTCAAACTCGATATCACCAAACGCCCCCACCGGCAGTTTGCCTTGCGCGCGCTGTTGACTCATAAAGTGTTTAAGCACCTCTGTTTTTTTCTCTGGCTGCATCAATGTCGTTTCAAGCAAGGTTTCTAACAGCTCATCACGCATTTGATAGCTTTCCAAACCACCTAAAACAAAGGGTTCGTCGTCTTCCATCACCGGTAGCGGCGGTTCAAAGATTACTTTTAAACGACGATTGAAAAAATACTGCACAGGTAAGCGCCAGAAACGTTGCAACTCTACTAAGTCGAGCTCAAGTGGGAACGTCGCTCCTAACAGATAGTCGTCTAATGCCCGATTAAAATCACGACGAACATAGCCTTGCGATTGACTACTTTGAGTCAATGCCGCTGGAATCCACTCTTTCGCGTAGCTGGCGTGCATGCCTTGGAACGCCCTTGGGCTAAACGGCACCATGGCGTGGGTATTCACCAACGCATTTAATAAGTTGTCGCCAGACTCATCAACGGGCAACGCTTCATCACCACTTAAACAATAGTTTTGGTGACAGTATTCCATCAGCTCAGAAACCAGAACCGAAGGCACTCGCTCGGTGTTGTCTTGGATTGAACGGCCAACATAACTGATGTAGAGCGTTTGCTGTGCAGACAACATCGCTTCGAGGAATAGGTAACGGTCATCATCTCGGCGCGAACGGTCGCCCGGCTTGGTTCTTCCCGTCATCAAGTCAAAGCCTTCTGGCGGCATGGAGCGTGGGTACACGCCGTCATTCATCCCCAACAGACAAACGGTTCTAAACGGAATAGAGCGCATCGGCATCAGGGTACAAAAGTTCACTTGACCAGCCAGGAAGCGCTGGCTGACTCGTGTGCCAGATAATTTGGTTTGAAGGTATTGGCTGATGATCGACGGCGATAACGCATCATCAAATGCGGCATCAGCTAATTGCTCTTTGAGTTGGCTGAGCGTATCGCGAATGGATTTGAGCGCCATTTCGCCTTCTAACTCAACTGAGAAGAAGTCATCCAGCAGTAAAACCAAAGTCTCTCGCCAACCATCAATAGTCTGAACATGAGAAAGTTTGCTGCGATAAGTGCTAATTTGTTGGATAAAGTGTGCCAACTTGCCCGCCAGCTCTGCGCCCATGCCTTGCACTTCGTTGTACGGAGATAAACTGCCTTGCTCGGTTTCAAACAAACCTGCGGATTCTGGCATCGCGTAGCCAAGCAACATGCGTTGAATACCAAATTGCCATGTGTTTTGACGGGTTTCCGGCAGTTCAAATTCGCGTCCGGTATTGGCATCCACCCCCCAGCGAATTCCCGATTCTTCAACCCATTGTTTGGCTTGTAAGAAATCATCTTCGCTGAGTTCAAAACGCTTTAATATCGCTGGAGTTTCCAGAAGTTCGAGTAGTTCTGATGCCAAACAGCGCGTATTGGGTAAGTTCACCAACTGCATAAATGCGGCCAGAATTGGGCTCTCTTGATCGGCGGTTCGGTCAGAAATCGAATATGGAATAAAACGCTCACCCGGCGCGTTACCAAAGACCGCCTGAATCGCAGGGCTGTAAGCGTTGATGTCCGCGACCATCACGATAATATCGCGCGGTTTTAACGTTGGGTCAGCATCGAACATCGCCAATAGTTGATCATGCAGCACTTCCACTTCGCGCATCGGGCTGTGACAAGCGTGTAGGCTCAGTGATTTATCACCCAAGCTAACCACTTGTTTGTGATGACTGTTTTCAATCTGTTGGTCATCTTGATGTTCTTCAAGATTGAGAATATCCGCTTGCAATTGATGGAGCAGACTGTCGCGCTCAACATCAACAAAGGCTTCGATTTCATGAGATTCCAGCTGAGACAACAGATACATATTGTCGCGCCCGAGTTTACCCATGGATGCCAACAGACTGTTTCCGACCACATCGGTGTGCAGCTCATCGATCACATTATCTTCCAGTGATCCTTTCAGTTGCTCAGTTTCACCTTGCACTTCCGAGTGATCGTCCTGCCACACAACGTGCTGACGATGTTTCGCCGCCAAACGAGCCAGATATTTGCGATCTCGAACTTCACCCCAATAATAACGACAAGGGTTAGTGAACATCAGATGCACGTCGATGTGTTCACCAATTGCTTTTAGCGCATCCATATAGCGAGGCGGCAACGAAGAAATGCCAAAAACAAACAAACGCTTGGGTAAATGGTCAAAATTGCAGTTAAAACTCTCTAACGTGTCGATAAAGTGCTCATAAAGGTTGGCACGGTGATAAGGAGACTGCCCTAATGACACAGTGTGATCATACAACGCTTGCCATAAGATCGGCTGCCACGGATGCTCATCTTCCAGCTCTGGCACACTCTGCCCTGCTTCCCAACTTGCGATCCACTCCGGACGATACACCAAGTAACCATCGAAAATATCGGCAATTTTCTCAGCCAGTTGATACAGCTTAGAGTGATCACTGTCATCTTTGAGGTACTGCGCTAACGGCGAAAACACGTCTTGGTTGAGAAGCCCCGGCAGCAGATGCATCAACTTCCAAGTCATCGCTTCTTTGTTAAACGCACTGCGTTTTGGCACGTCTGGCAACACCTGCGTAAACATTTCCCAAATGAAGGTAGCAGGAAGCGGAAAATCAATGTTCGCAGCAACACCAAACTCTTTGGCCAATTCCATTTTTAGCCACTGGGACATGCCCGGACTTTGAACCAGAATTTGTTCTTTTTCGAACGGGTTTTCCAGCGGACTGATTCGAATCAGTTCGACAAGGAGTGATTTAAGAACGTCAACTTGGTTGGAGTGATAAACAGTAAACAAATTGGGAATACCGAGCGCCGATTGAAACTGTTAGCTAGCTTAGCACAGCCCCATTTAAACCCGCAGTGATCTCGCGTTCGGAAAAAACAAAAGGTTATATATCACTCAAATAGAGTATGAATCTTCTGAATTTTCACATGTCAATCAAGTCTGACACTTCCATACAAAATGTGACATTCGTCGCAACTATTCCATAATAAAAAACACTGTTTTATACTCCCTCTACCCATAATTTATAAACAAACAAAAAGTATGTTTCGCAAACTGTCTTCCAACAGCGCTTGGCTGATTGCTTTTTTTGCTTGCTTTGCAGTGTACCTGTCGATCGCTTGTTATCCTTTTGTGTTGTCTAACAATCAGAATGAACCGCTAACCTTGTTGCAAGGTTACTATTTGGTTTCGACTCAATATGGCTGGCTGGGCTTGATCGCTCTTCCATTTATGTTGTTGAGTTTATTGCTCTCTTTTCTACCGACTCGAGTATTCAAAGGCATCGTGATCGCTATCGCGATCTGTCTATTGATCATGTTTAAAGTCGATATCCTCGTTTTTCAGCAATACAAACTTCACATCAACGCTCTATTAATCCGTATGTTTTTCGAAAGTGGCGGTGATGTCTTCGATATTTCGTGGATGAGTTGGCTTATCTTCGTCAGTGAAGTTACCGTTCTGGTGATCGGGCTCGCCTGTACCGTTTGGGTAAGTAATAAACTGGCACAAAGCCGAGCTAAGTTCGTTTTGATCAGCGTCTGGTTTGCTGTATTGCTCAGCACACAGATGATTCATGCGTACAAAAATGCCCTTTACGACGATGAAGTCAGTCAGTTTTCGAATAACTGGCCACTTTACTACCCGCTGACGGCTCGTAAATTTATTTACAAACACGACCTAGTGGATGAGAGCATTGCATCGAAGAACCGCGTAGAGTTAACCAACATTGAACGTAGCTCACTCAACTACCCGCTTGCGCCGATTCAAGTGCAAAGCAAAGAGAAACAGCCCAATGTCTTGTTTATCTTGGTTGACGCGTGGCGCTACAGTGATGCGACGCCGGAAGTCATGCCAAATGTCAGCAAGTTCGCCGAAAAAACGGTGAATTTCACACAACATATGAGCGGCGGCAACTCAACTCAAGCGGGTATTTTCAGCCTGTTTTACAGCTTGCCAGCGACCTACTGGGAAAGCTTTTACGCAAGTCAACGCTCTCCTGTTTTTATGGATACGCTGCAAGCAGAAGGCTACCGCATGGGCATTTTTGGCTCAGCACCGCTCACCAGTCCGCCACTCTCTCGCACGGTATTCAAAAAAGTGTCGGACTTGACCCTGAAACAAACTGGGGAAACAGCTGTCGAGCGCGATCAGCAGATAACAGACAAGTTCATCGAGTTCCAAAAGCAGGACAGCGACAAGCCGTACTTTGGTTTTCTGTTCTACGATGCCGCCCACGGCACGGTGTTTCCTGAACCTGAATTTGCGAAATTCAAACCATACTGGGAACGCGTTGACCACATTTTGCTCAACAACGATTTTGACGCTTCGCTTTACCACAATCGATACAAGAACTCGTTGTACTACATCGACAGCTTGATTGGTGATGTGCTGAAAAACGTCGACTTAGACAACACCATTGTGGTGATTTCATCAGATCATGGTGAAGAGTTTAACGACCATAAGATGAACTATTGGGGCCACACGGGTAATTACAGTGACGTTCAAGTGCATGTGCCTCTTTACGTGTACATGCCAAATCGTCAGCCAGAGCAAGTTGATTACCGCACGACCCATTTTGACGTCGTGCCAACCATGATGAATACGCTGTTTGACGTTCAAGGCACAACGAGTTCATACAGCGTTGGTCATAACTTGTTTGATAGCTCTGCCTCTCGCGATTGGTATATTGCAGGCAGCTACTACAACTATGCATTGGTCGGCAAAGAACTGATGCTTGTGGTAAACCCTGGCGGGCACTCTCAGCAACTGAATCGCCAGTTAAAAGTCGAGAAAGAACAGAAAGTTCCTGTCGATATCATTCGTCATTCTCTGGATGAGATGTCGCGATTTTACAAAAAAGGCTAGTGTCCAACATCGACGCCGATTGAAATAAAAAAGCCTCTTGGTTGTAAGACCAAGAGGCTTTTTCCTATCTGCTATTTAAGCGTGATGAGCGTGCATCAAGCGTGGCTGAATCAATAAGTTGTTGATGTATTGTAAAGCCACATAAGAGACAACAAATGTTGCCACAATCAACTCAAGACCAGCTAAGCCTCGCACTTGTTGAACATAGTGCGCAGCCAATCCTTGCAACTCCATCCAATTCGCCATTTTAAACAGCGCCGTCGCACCGATCACCATCGGGAAAGTGAACGCCGCATAGCCTGGGCTAAATGGCAGTCTAAGCAATTTAAAGAATGCGAGGTAAATGATGGCTGTCATCAATACCGCGATACCAAATAGCATAGCGATGATCACTGGTGATGGTGTCGCAGTGACCGTTAAGTACCCTGCCAATGATAGACTTGCTGGCGCTGCCATGATTGCCATTGTTGGTTTCGCTGCATCCGGAATTTCATGGGTGAACATGAAACGGTAAATCATCATCGGCAACATGATCGCGTACGCCACCATACCAAACATCAATGCACCTTGTGCCACTGGTGCTAACATCGGGTTGCCAGAGAAAGACACATCCGCAACGATAATACCCACAGGCGGTACAAACCAACTAGGAACCATGTGGTGCAATTCAAAATCTTTGGCGCGATGGTAAACAAAGCTCACCAAGAACACGATGTGCAAAACCACCGCAATCAGCCAAAGCGCATCGCCAGCTAATGGGTAAAAATGGCCGAGAGAATTTGAAACCACCATGGTTCCCATCGCAAATGTCGGAACCACGCTGCCCACAACCGGATGAGCAAGATCTTGTCTCAATAGATGATTATGTAGCAAAAACTTGGTTGCCAATATAGCCAATAATATGCTCGCGATACCCGCACTAATCCACTGTCCGTAGCCATGTAATTCGGCGAAGTTCTCCCAACTCCAGCCCAAGCTTGCAATACCAAGAGCCAAACCCGCCATTGGAGTTGGTGCTCCCATTACTTTTGCTTTTGTTCTTTGAATCATAATGACCTCAACCAGACTCACTCTTGATGGGACGTATAATACGCTTGCACTTCGTTCCGATATATCTAATTATTTAAAACAAACGTTCAGGATTACTTAACGGTGGGGTATGGCAAGTCACATTTCTCTTAAACAACTGAAAGTGTTTACGACGATCACGCAGCACAAAACGCTCACAGCAGCTTCTGATAGTCTCTTTTTATCGAAAGCCGCAGTGAGCATGGCACTCTCAGAATTAGAAAAACAGATCGGCCATCACTTGTTTGATCGTGTTAATAACCGACTGATTTTGAACCAAGAAGGTCAAAAACTGCTACCACTGGCGGATGAGTTACTCAACCGAGCCAAAGACATCGAGAGCATTTTCGATGGTGACCAAGCGCTATCGGGCCAACTTCGCATTGGTGCCAGCGACACCATTGGCAACCAAGTCGCGCCCTATTTGCTTAGCGAATTTCGTCAGCAAACGAACCATCGTTCTCAAAGCCTGTTCATTTCTAACTCCGCACAAATCTGCGACATGCTGACCGATTACGAGTTAGACATAGCCCTCATTGAGGGCAAAACACTTCACCCTGAATTGCAGTCTACCCAGTTTAGCGAAGATGAAATGTGCGTGATTTGCGCGCCCGATTACCCAGCCGCGCACGAAGGGCCAGTAAACTTAACCGAGCTAGAAAACAGTGAATGGATATTGCGAGAGGCAGGATCTGGTTCACGCGAATTTTTTATGCGCGTTGTCGCGCCGCGCTTGGAACATTGGCATGAAGCTTTTCAGCTCAATACCACCGAAGCGCTGATCAACTCAGTATCGGCAGGGTTAGGCTTAGGTTGCTTGTCACGTTTGTCTGCAGAACCTGCTATTCGTGACGGCCGCGTAAAACTGCTCGACATGCCTTTAGATATGAAACGTCGCTTCTGGTTACTGGTTCATAAAGAGAAATATCAAAGCCCATTGCTCAAAACGTTTATCGAATTTTGCCAAGATTGGGAGCGACCAACAAACCTTCCTTTGGCGGACAAATCCGCAAAGTGAAACCAAGATAGTTTAAATGCTAGTCAGTTAGTTGTACGTGTCTCTCATTCTGAGGCTTGTCGCTAGACTTGATTGGTCAAAAACTGTATAAAAAGCCAGTATCAATACACCAAATTAGGGGACCAACCATGGCTGTAATCGTCAAGTACGTGGTAGAACGCAATGGAGAAGAAAAAATGACTTTTACCTCTAAAGCGGAAGCTGACGCATACGACAAAATGCTGGATATGGCAGACGAGTTATTCTCACTGCTGGGTAAAAGTGAACTTCTAGAAGACGAAGGTAAGCAAGAAGATCTTGCAATGTTCCTTGCGCAAAACAAAGAAGAAGTGCTTTACGCTCTGGGTGCAAAACGTAAACCTGCACCAAAAAAAGCAAAGAAGCTTGAAGCTGTTGAAGAAGATAGCGAGCAAGAAGACGCTGCATAAGCCTCTCATTTGTTTAGAAAAAACGTCGCATTATGCGGCGTTTTTTTATTCCTTCCGTTTATCTCCATATATCTCTGAGAATATAAAGAACCGATTTAATATCCCAAATTGATCTAAATTTCATGTTGCAGATTAGTGTGACTTAGATCTAGTCTAAATGGGTTCGGTGATGGGGTACCACCGGAATCGAAAGATTCGAACCGCTGTTAAAGCTAATGACTCCTACAGAAACGAAAACAGGTCAGCCCTGTTGGAAGTGCTTTCGCTTATGTTGTGAAAGCAAGAGTTCTGTAGTGAGCAATTCAACTCTTCTCCAACCCCGCTCCTGTTTTCTCAAAAAATAAAAATACACTGGGAAAACACTATGCAATACTCACACGAAATCCAATCAATGTGCCCGATTCAACGCGGCGATCTTCATGCATCTGCACCGATCCCTGTTGAAGGCGCAATGATCAATCCAAAAGACGTTATCGCGATTTCTGGTCTTAGCCACGGCGTTGGCGCTTGTGCTCCTCAACAAGGTGCAGCAAAACTGACTCTTAACGTCAAAAACGGCATCATCGAAGAAGCTTTGATCGAAACGATCGGCTGTTCAGGCATGACTCAATCAGCCGCGATGGCCGCAGAAATCCTAACTGGCAAAACCATTCTTGAAGCACTGAATACCGACTTGGTATGTGATGCTATTAACGTCGCGATGCGCGAAATCTTCCTTCAATTTGTTTACGGTCGTACTCAATCTGCTTTCTCTGAAGGCGGCTTGGAAATTGGTGCGGCACTGGAAGACCTTGGTCAAACTCAACGTAGCCAAGTGGGTACTAGTTACTCAACTAAAGCAAAAGGCGTGCGTTACATGGAGTTGGCTGAAGGCTACGTAACAAAACTCGCGCTAGACGAAAACAAAGAAGTGATTGGTTACCAATATCTCAACCTAGGCAAGATGATGAAAGCCATCAACGAAGGCGTATCTGCAGCAGAAGCAGCAGAAAAAGCAACGGGCACTTACGGTCGTTTTGACGAAGCCGTAACGACCATTAACCCACGCCAACAATAATTGCCACCAAGAGGAAAGAGATTATGAACACTCCAATTACTGAATCTGTACGTCGCACATTAGACGAAATGCAACTTTCTTCTCTGGAAGCGGCTTACCAATGCTGTATGGATCGTGGTATCGACCCTAAAGCACTAGTGATGGACACTCAACCTATCGCGTTTGAAAGCGCGGCAGATGCCTACACACTGGGCACCGCTTTGGCGATTTTCCGCGGAGCAAAAACAGCAGAAGAAGCAGCAAACATCATCGGTGAAGGTCTTCAGGCGTGCACTAAACCCGGCAGCGTGGCAGAGCAACGCCAAGTGGGTATCGGTCACGGTGCATTGGCGGCTCGTCTATTGAATGAAGAAAGCGGCTGTTTCGCTTTCCTTGCCGGTCACGAGTCATTCGCAGCGGCAGAAGGCGCAATCAAAATCGCACTAAACGTGAACAAATCACGCAAAAATCCGTTGAAAGTGATCCTGAATGGTTTAGGTAAAGACGCCGCTTACCTAATCTCACGCATCAATGGTTTCACTTACGTACGCACTCAATACAACTACCAAACTGGTGAGTTAGTGGAAGTAGAACGTCGCCGTTTCTCCCAAGGTCCACGTGGTGAGATCCTTTGCTACGGTGCAGACGATGTACGTGAAGGCGTGGCTATCATGCATAAAGAACAAGTGGATGTGAGCATCACTGGTAACTCAACCAACCCGACTCGCTTCCAACACCCAGTAGCAGGCATCTACAAAGCAGAACGTAACCATGAAGGCATGCCTTACTTCTCTGTGGCATCAGGCGGTGGTACTGGTCGTACTCTACACCCAGATAACGTGGCGGCAGGTCCTGCCTCTTACGGTATGACCGATACCATGGGTCGCATGCACGCTGATGCTCAGTTCGCGGGTAGCTCTTCTGTACCAGCGCACGTTGCAATGATGGGCTTCATCGGCATGGGTAACAACCCAATGGTAGGGGCAACGGTTGCACTTGCCGTAGCCGTCGGTGAACTTAGCCTTTAAGCCGATTTAATCGCTTTCTATCCAAAGCGATTAAATCCAACAAACCCAGTGTAGGGGGAGTGACTTCGGTCCTCCCCTTATTTTTTGCTGCGCCCCTTTTCCAACTTCACTTTGTCTTTACCCCAAATCGGTCTGAGAAGGCTTTTGCGACACATTTCTCATCAGACAAACATATCTCTAAAAAGACAAAAGGTATCCATCTACAGACTTTCTCCATTTCCCCTCTTTAAACTCCCCAACACTCTCTTTATGATGACTGACAACTTAATTATTTCTTGTCAGTGAACAGACGAGACACAAGACTCAACACATGGAGATCAACTATGGCTTTCTTCTCTCTAGCCTTTGGTACGGCAACTAAAAACCGCGACGGCAAAATCATCGAAGCGTTTTTCCCAAACCCAGTTCTTAACCCAAGCGAAGCGCTTGTTAACGCACTAGCAGCAGTAGCAGGTTACGAGCAAGGCAACCAAGCTATCGAGATCTCTGCAGCACAAAGCGCAGAACTAGCAGCAGCATTTGAAGCAAACGGCGATGCGGCAAACGCATCTTTCGCAGCAAAAGCAGCAGAATCATCACAACCACTTGTACTGGTTATCCTTGCCACTGACGAGCAGCCACAAAGTGTTGCAGAAGGCTTCCTAAAACTTCAACTTATCTCTAACCGTCTAGTTAAGCCACACGGCACAGTACTGGATGGTATCTTCGGTCTACTGCACAACATCGCATGGACTAACGAAGGTCCAATCGATCTACCTGAACTAGCAGAGCGTCAAATTGAAGCTCGCCTAGCGGGTCGTGCACTAAGCGTAGATTGCGTAGACAAGTTCCCTAAAATGGTGGACTACGTGGTACCAACTGGCGTTCGTATCGCTGATACTTCTCGCGTACGTCTTGGCGCACACGTTGGCGAAGGCACAACAGTAATGCACGAAGGCTTCATCAACTTCAACGCGGGTACAACAGGCGTGAGCATGGTTGAAGGTCGTATCTCTGCTGGCGTAGTGGTTGGTAATGGCTCTGACATCGGCGGCGGCGCATCTATCATGGGTACGCTATCTGGCGGCGGTAAAGTTGTGGTTTCTATCGGTGAAAACTCTCTACTAGGCGCAAACGCAGGTCTTGGCTTCCCAATGGGTGACCGTTGTACTATCGAATCAGGTCTGTACGTAACTGCTGGTTCTAAAGTACGCATGCTAGATTCTGCAGGCCACGAAGTAGAAGTAGTGAAAGCACGCGATCTTGCTGGTGTTTCTGACCTACTGTTCCGTCGTAACTCTGTAACAGGTCAAATCGAGTGTCTTGCTAACAAGAGCGCGGTTGAACTGAACAGCGAACTGCATAAAAACAACTAATAAATAGTTAAGAAAAATCCCCCAGCAGGAAACTGTTGGGGGATTTTTTAGCTTAAAGAAAAATGCGTGATTACTGATTTAAAAAGCTGACCGCTTTATCTGGGAAATCAGTAAACAAACCATCCACTTTTACTTGGTTGTAGTACACATCCATCATGCCTTCAAAGCTGTCAGTGTACGCTGGAATGCGTCCTGGATCGGCGCGGAACGTGTATGGATGCACTTGCAAGCCAGCGTCTTTTGCAGCCTTCATCAACGGCTTGATGATGATATTGTCTTTGGTTGACTTATCATCCACCAGCATCGGCTTCCAAGGTCCAATTCCTTCCGCGTAACTCGCTACTTTCTTCATTCCGTCGGCTTCGAACATCCAGTCATAACTGTATGGTGTTGCCTTGTCGCCTTTGTACACCATAGTTTCGTTCCAGTCAGTGTAAGCCATAAGCTGAACGAGCTTTAAGTCCATGTCCATTGCAGGCATGAGTTCACTGTTGATGCGTTGAAGTTCATTCGCATCAAAACACTGAAGGTAGACTTTGTCGTCTTGAGAGCCGTAACCGTACTGCTTCAAGACTTTAAGTACTGCTTTAGAAATGTCCTTACCTTCATGACGATGGAACCAAGGCGCTTTAATTTCTGGGTAAATACCGATGTCATAACCCAGCGTTTTGTTTAAGCCTTGGATCAGCTCAATCTCTTCAGCAAACGTCGGCACGGTGAAATCAGATTTCCACATAGGGAATCGGGTTGGATAGCCCGCTACTTTGTTGCCTTTCTCATCGATGTTGAACCCTTCGGTAACTCGCAAGGATTTGATTTCCGCCAGAGTGAAATCAATCGCGTAATAACGACCATCTTTACGTGCACGATCAGGAAAACGCTCCGCAACATCCGTTACGCGATCGAGATAATGGTCATGCAACACGACCAACTGGTCGTCTTTCGTCATTACCACATCTTGCTCTATGTAGTCAGGTTTCATTGCGTAAGCAAGTGCTTTGGCTTCTAGCGTGTGCTCAGGCAAGTAGCCCGATGCGCCACGGTGCGCAATGACAAGCGGCTTCGCAATCGCACCAGCAGAGAGGCTAAGTGCTAAAAAAGTAAGACATACTGACTTTGTTTTCATTGTTATTTCCTTGATAAAACGAAGAGGCAGTATTCCACTGCCTCTTTAAATAAATATTACGCTAGCGCTTCCTTCTCGCGCTCTTTTTGCTCGTGGTGCGCACGTTCACCTAAGAAGGCGTACATCAAACACACGATAGAAGTAATACAAGAACCCACTAAGATGATAAAGCCACCATCCCAGCCAAAGTGGTCTACGGTGTAGCCCAAAATCGCGTTTGCGGCAACTGCCCCACCCAGGTATCCAAACAAACCAGTAAGACCAGCGGCAGTACCTGCGGCTTTCTTCGGAGCGAGTTCAAGTGCGTACAAACCGATCAGCATAACCGGACCATAGATTAGGAAGCCAATTGCAATAAGCGCCATCATATCTACTGTTGGGTTGCCCGCAGGGTTAAACCAATAAACCATCACTGCAACTGTCACTAGCACCATAAATAAGATACCAGCAGGTGCACGACGACCTTTGAACAATTTGTCAGAGATCCAACCACACAATAGTGTTCCTGGAATGCCAGCCCATTCGTATAAGAAATAAGCCCATGACGATTTATCTACCGAGAAATCCTTCGCTTCTTTTAGGTAAACAGGTGCCCAGTCCAGTACGCCGTAACGAATTAGGTAAACAAATGCGTTTGCAATTGCAATCGACCAAAGAAGTTTGTTGCTGAAGACGTATTTGAAGAAGATTTCCTTCGCTGTCATTTCTTGTTCATGGGACTTGTCATAGTCATCTGGGTAATCGTCTTTGTATTCTTCAATAGGAGGCAGACCACAAGACTGAGGGGTATCGCGAACCGTCATCCAAACAAACACAGCAACCAACGTGGCGAAAAATGCAGGAACATAAAATGCAGTGCGCCAATCATCGTTAAATGCCCACAGGCCAAGAATAAATAGTGGACCAATCAAGCCACCACCCACGTTGTGCGCCACGTTCCAAACCGAAACGATCTCACCACGCTCTTTACGTGACCACCAGTGCACCATGGTTCGGCCACAAGCAGGCCACCCCATCCCTTGGAACCAACCGTTTAAGAAAAGCAAAATGAACATCGCAGTGACGCTACCAGTCGCCCATGGCATAAAGCCAAAGCAAAACATCACTAATGCAGACATCAATAGGCCGCCACTAAGGAAATAGCGAGGGTTGGAGCGGTCTGAAACGCTGCCCATTAGAAACTTAGAGAGACCATATGCAATGGAAACTGCTGCCAAGGCGACACCTAAGTCTCCGCGGCTAAAGCCTTGCTCGATAAGATAAGGCATCGCCAAACTGAAGTTTTTACGAACTAGATAGTAACCGGCGTAGCCAACAAAGATACCGATAAAGAGTTGCCAACGGAGGCGAGAGTAGGTGCTATCGATGCTGCCAGGGGACAGACGATCAATGTGCGCCTTAGGTTTGAATATTCCAAACATAGGAACCTCATTATTTTGTATGCGATGGTAAAAACACAAAAGGAGCGAACGAAACAAAATAAATCTTCGTTCGAAAGTTCATGAATTGTATGGAGTTAGGATTTTATTTCTGTGACAAATGTTGCACATGGATTAAATATAAGTAAATACAGTAAATTATATGAGCATTAATTAGATCATCGTTCAACTTTACTCAAGATTCGTTAATATTAAACTGATGTTCAAACCTCTCACTTGAGCATTCCAATTCGAAACCTTTGAAACAAAGGCTCGAATTAGAACATAAACTAACCGTAAAAAGGGCGATTTACGCCTGCCCTACTCGCTCCGAACCAACTAATAACTAAAAAGCTGAAAAACGATCACGTTTAGCATCAAACGAAATAAAAAAAACAATTTTTATTTGAATACAAGCCGAAGCAATGATTCACAAACACAAGACATTAACAGCGTTTATTCTCTTATCAACTCATCCTATTGGTACCAATGGGATGACGATTTTTTCTAAAAGTCCAAACATGACAGCGTATTTTTTATATCACTGCTATCCCTTGATACATTTGACATTCCGCTACTCCTTTAGGGTTAATTGCTACACAAGTTCTGTGCAATAAGTCTCCAAGCACGTAGCAGCTTCACAAAACTCCTCTTACCAGTTGTGCATTCTTTTTCACATCGGTAATTTGAGCGCTCTCATCACTGGCCTCGTGACAAATAAATTATTTTCGTTGTGTTCTTTTCCGGTTAAAAGATGCGCCATTTAACAAAAACGAAGACTTTGATTAACAAATTTATGCTCAAACGCTCATTTTTAACGCTCGTTTGTTTTCGCAAACGTTTATATATGCACAATAGTATCGTGCTAGACAGGCAAAAATGATCAAAGGACTTTTAACATGACAACGAACAAACACCCCTCTCTGCTTGGAGAATGTTTGGCCGAGTTTATCGGTACAGGACTACTTATTTTCTTCGGCGTAGGCTGTGTTGCAGCCTTAGTTCTAACAGGCGCATCATTTGGACAATGGGAAATCAGTATTGTATGGGGCTTCGGTGTCGCCATCGCTATTTACTGTTCGGCTGGCGTCTCTGGTGCACACATCAACCCTGCCGTTACCATCGCACTTGCTATGTTCCATGGTTTTGATAAGGCGAAAGTGGTGCCATACATTATCGCTCAAATGCTTGGGGCATTCTGTTCTGCTGCATTGGTATACAGCTTATACAGCAACCTTTTCACCGACTACGAAATCGCTCATAACTTCGTTCGCAGCAGCCAAGATGCACTAGCAACTGCTGGTATCTTCTCAACCTATCCGCATGCCTCCCTCTCTTTCTTTGGTGCTTTTGCTGTGGAATTCGTTATCACTGCTGTGCTGATGTTTGCGATTCTGGCTCTGGGCGATGAAAATAACGGCGCGGCACGTGGCGCAATGAACCCTCTATTGATCGGTATTTTGATTGCCGTCATCGGTGGTTCACTTGGCCCACTAACAGGCTTTGCGATGAACCCTGCTCGTGACTTTGGACCAAAGCTGTTCGCTTACTTCGCTGGTTGGGATTACGCTCTGACAGGTGCTAAAGACATTCCTTACTTTATCGTGCCTTTACTTGCTCCGATTGCAGGTGCGTGTTTTGGTGGTTGGTTGTATCCAAAAGCGATTGCCGCTTACCTTCCACAGCAAGGTCACGGTTGCACGATTCCAAACCAATGTGAGACGGAAGAAGAAACAGAAGAAGCTAGAGCTTAAAACTGACGTAACTCGAACATTTACTAAAATATAAATAACGAAACAAAAGGATTCTTACCATGACTGAGCAAAAATACATTGTTGCCCTAGACCAAGGTACAACAAGCTCTCGCGCAGTGATTCTTGATCATGATGCGAACATCGTAAGCGTCGCGCAACGCGAATTTACTCAGATTTATCCAGAAGCTGGTTGGGTTGAACATGATCCAATGGAGATCTGGGCAACACAAAGCTCTACTTTAGTAGAAGCCCTAGCTAAGTCTGGCATCCGTAGCGACCAATTAGCGGCTATCGGTATTACTAACCAGCGTGAAACGACCATCGTCTGGAACAAAGAAACAGGTAAACCCGTTTACAATGCGATCGTATGGCAATGTCGCCGTACTGCTGATATCTGTGAAGATTTAAAAGCACGCGGTCTCGAAAACTATGTACGTGACAACACTGGTTTGGTGCTTGACCCTTACTTCTCAGGTACCAAAGTTAAATGGATTCTGGACAATGTTGAAGGCGCACGAGAAGACGCAGAAGCAGGCAAGCTGTTGTTTGGTACTGTCGATACTTGGTTAGTTTGGAAGATGACTCAAGGTCGCGTTCACGTAACCGACTACACTAATGCATCGCGTACCATGCTGTTTAACATCAACGATCTATGTTGGGATCAAAAAATGTTAGATGAGCTTGGCATTCCAGCATCTATGATGCCAGAAGTGAAGCGCTCATCGGAAATTTACGGTAAAACCAACATCGGTGGTAAAGGCGGTACTCGTATTCCTATTTCTGGAATCGCAGGTGACCAACAAGCGGCGCTTTACGGCCAAATGTGTGTGGAAGCTGGCCAAGCGAAAAACACTTACGGTACGGGTTGTTTCTTGCTAATGAATACGGGCCAAGAAAAAGTCACTTCGACACATGGTCTTCTAACAACTTTGGCTTGTGGTCCTGCAGGCGAACCAGCTTATGCACTTGAAGGTGCCGTATTCATGGGTGGAGCTTCTATCCAATGGCTACGCGATGAATTGAAAATCCTAAACGGTGCAGAAGACTCTGAATACTTCGCGACAAAAGTGGATACATCAAACGGCGTTTATGTCGTGCCTGCATTTACTGGTTTAGGCGCACCATACTGGGATGCCTACGCACGTGGCACGATTGTCGGCCTTACTCGCGGTGTGAATTCAAACCATATCATCCGTGCAACATTGGAAGGCATCGCTTATCAAACTCGTGACGTACTGGATGCGATGCAAGCTGACTCAGGCATTAAGCTTGCGAACCTTCGCGTCGATGGTGGTGCAGTAGCGAACAACTTCCTAATGCAATTCCAATCCGATGTATTGAACACAGAAGTGCACCGCCCTCAAGTAACTGAGGTTACCGCTCTTGGTGCAGCCTACCTTGCCGGCCTTGCCGTTGGTTACTGGGATAGCATTGATGAGTTGCAGAATAAAGCGGTACTTGATCGCACCTTTGAGCCACACGATGATGAAGAAAAACGCAATCGTCGTTACAAGGGTTGGAAGCGTGCAGTGAAATGTGCACAAACCTGGTCTGAACTTCACGACGAAGAAGATTAATCTCATCTCCATAAGAAAAAAGAGCGCCATTTGTGCGCTCTTTTTGCGCTTTATCCCCGATTCCTGAACTCGCTTACTTCTCACAACGAGCAAATTCGAGCACAATAGAGCTTCGAATTTGAAGCATTGGCCGTTACCAATGCACAAGGGAGTGGTAAGTGAAGCAAATACCTCGACACCAGCAGATTGTTGAGCTGGTGAAAAAACAAGGCTATGTCAGCACGGATGAGTTGGTAGAAAGATTCAATGTCAGCCCACAAACCATCCGACGCGATCTCAATGAACTCGCCGATGACAACAAAATTCGTCGTTATCACGGTGGAGCCACTATTCCTCTCAGTTCTGAAAACACATCTTACAACACGCGTAAAGCGCTCAACTTCAATGAAAAAGATGTCATTGCAGACGAGGTAGTCAAACACATTCCAGATGGTGCCACACTATTCATCGATATCGGCACCACACCAGAAGCAGTTGCGCGAGCGCTCAATAAAAATCATAAACAGTTGCGTGTTGTCACCAACAACATCAATGTTGCGACCATTCTTTTCCCTAACCCTGAAATCAAAGTCATCTTAGCGGGTGGAGAAGTCCGCAGCAGAGACGGCGGTATTGTTGGCGAGGCTACCCTCGATTTCGTTAAACAGTTCCGTCTCGACTTTGGTATTCTCGGCATTAGCGGTATCGACTTCGATGGCTCGCTATTAGACTTTGATTACCACGAAGTCCGGGTAAAACAAGCGATCATTGACAATAGCCGTAGTGTATTTCTTGCCGTAGACCACACCAAGTTCGGGCGCAATGCTATGGTGAAACTAGGCAATATTGCACAGCTCAACATGATCTTTACCAATAAGCAGCCACCAGAAGAAATCTTGTCAATTTTGAAGGAAGCTTCTATCCCACTTGAAGTGGTTGAAGCTAACGAATCAAACTCCGAAAACGAGTAACGTCAATCGTATAATTCCCCCTCAAATGACCTCTGTCTTAATTAGACAGAGGTTTTTTTGTGTCTAAATCACACAAAACGCTCACAAACGAAAATAATAGATGATCACAAACGAAACCTGAGCTAGGATTACATTATGTTCTAAAATGCTCGTTCGCTCACCAAGAGGTCAAATTTATGAGTATACAAAATAATGCTTCCACTACTAGCTCATCCACTACCTTAGACTTGATCGTAATCGGTGGCGGCATTAACGGAGCTGGTATTGCGGCAGACGCAGCTGGCCGAGGTTTGAGTGTTGGCTTATATGAAGCAAATGACTTCGCATCTGCGACTTCTTCAGCAAGTTCTAAACTGATACACGGCGGTTTACGCTACCTTGAACACTACGAGTTTCGTTTAGTTTCGGAAGCGCTCGCAGAGCGTGAGGTTATTCTTCGTAAAGCACCACACGTCGCACTACCAATGCGTTTCCGTTTACCGCATCGCCCATTCCTACGCCCAGCTTGGATGATTCGTTGTGGCCTTTTCCTTTACGATAACTTGGGTAAACGTACGACGCTGCAAGGCAGTAAAACCGTCAACCTTGCGAAATCTGGCTTGCTAAAACCAGAAATGAAAACGGGTTTCGAATACTCTGACTGTTGGGTTGATGATGCACGTTTAGTATTACTGAACGTTCTTGCGGCTCGCGAAAACCATGCTGAAGTGCGTAACTACTGCCGCGTGGAAAAAGCACACCGTGAAGGTGGTATCTGGCACGTTACTATTCACGATGTGATGACAGACCAACGTTTCGAACGTAAAGCGAAAGCGTTAGTCAATGCTGCGGGGCCTTGGGTAAAACAGTTCTTTGATGATGGATTAGAGCAAGCCTCTCCTCGTAACATTCGCTTAATCAAAGGCTCGCACATCGTTGTTCCTCGTATCCACAACGAACCGCAAGCCTACATTCTTCAAAACAAAGACAATCGCATCGTATTTATGATTCCTTACTTAGATAAGTTCTCAATCATTGGTACAACAGATGTGGAATACAAAGGTGACCCACGTGAAGTGTCGATCTCAGATGACGAAGTCGATTACCTCATTGATATCGTAAACCAACACTTTGTCCACCAGTTGACTCGCGAAGATGTAGTTTGGACATACAGCGGTGTTCGTCCTTTATGTGACGATGAATCTGACTCTCCGCAAGCAATCACACGAGACTACACGCTAGAGCTCGATGCGGAATACGACCATGCACCTCTGCTTTCTGTTTTTGGTGGTAAGTTAACGACCTACCGTAAGTTAGGTGAAGCAGCAATGAAGAAACTTGCTCCGTTCCTACCTGAAATGGGTAAAGACTGGACGGCCAACCAAACCCTTCCTGGTGGTAACTTCAGCTGTAGTCGTGAACAATTAGCGAAACAAATTCATGCTAAATACACTTGGGCGCCAGAAGCATTGATTCTTCGTTATGTCACTCAGTTTGGTACCCAAACGTGGAACTTAATGGAAGGTACAACAAGTGAAGCTGACTTAGGACAAACGTTCTCGACACAAGCCGGTGGTGTTTACCAACGTGAGATCGATTACTTAATGAACCATGAAATGGCAATGACCGATGAAGACATTTTATGGCGCCGTACTAAGCTTGGTCTTTACATGAACGAGGAAGAAAAACAGGCCTTAACGGACTATTTAAAGAAAAAGCTACAACAGAAAGTGGTTAATCTTTCTCAAGTTGGCTAACAGCTCCCCTCCCTCCCCCCACAATAAAGCCTGCTTAGTTGCAGGCTTTTTGTTTTGTTGTTTAAGCACAACACCTTGGTGCGCTCCACTCGATTGCAAATAAGAACAACTATTCATAGACATTTGGCGTTAAATACAATCATACTCATTTGAAAAATAATGCATCAATGACTTCAGAGTACCGTACTCAGAGCATTGCCTCTGTATGGCAATGCAATTCTCGCGAAAGAAGTATCTTGAGGTTATTTTGGTATCGGCTCAAACAAGGAAAAGAAAATGGGTTTTATGATTGAACATTGGGACTTCTCAACCCCAGAAGCAACTCAACAATCCACCACGGCAGAGCAAATTCAAGCTAAGCATTGGTACCATTGCGAACGGCTGCATCCTGATATTCGTGGTTGGCTGGAGCAAAACCAAGTACCTCGAGCTACGGTTGATCATCTATTAGCCGACGAAAGCCGACCATCTTTCCATCCTTTAGATGACGAGAACTTCATGTTGATTTTACGAGGCGTCAATATGAACGGCAATGCATCACCAGAAGATATGCTTAGTATTCGAATTCTCTACTTTCAAGGCGCACTCATTTCAACTCGTAAAATTCCATCACGCGCGATCATGGAGATTCGCCAAGCATTAGCGGAACACAAAGGCCCAAAAAGTCTTGCCAGTTTACTTCATCAGATCATTGAAGGATTAAACAGTAAAATAGACATTTACCTTGATACAATTGAAGAAACACTAAACCAGTTCGACGTGAATGATGAATCGACGTACAAACATATGGCGACTCAAAAAGCACTGATTTCTATCAAGCGTTTTATTCGCCCTCAGCAGTACGCTATCCGTGATCTTGTGGAGTCAGAATCAGAATTGATTGCTTTGAGACCTCATCAATATCGCTTCGCACACAATAATATTACGCGCATAAATGAAACACTTGAGTTTTATCTTGGAGAAGTGGCGCTTTTCCAAGAAGAGATCAAACATCATCGTGATGAGAAAACCAATAAAAACAGTTACCTGTTTACTTTGGTAGCAACGATTTTTCTACCAACCAGCTTCTTAACAGGTTTACTCGGTATCAATGTTGGTGGAATGCCAGGCGTGGAATCCACCATGGCATTCACCTGGTTCTGCATCGCCTTAATTGTCATTTTTGGTCTAGAGTGGTGGCTATTTAAACGCTTGGGGCTCACGAATAAAGCGGACGACGAAGACGAATAAACACTAAACCTATAAAGAACAAAAACCAAAAGAGGAGCACGCGGCTCCTCTTTTCTCTACTCACATTAGAATCTTATCCGGGGTGACCATCCACACGAGGGGTCACAAGCATCACACCAAAGCGCCACACAAACAGCCCAAACGCAACAATCCATAATCCGCCGCTGATATCAATCCACAGCATCATGTTCGCTGGGTCAAAGATCACGGCGAAACTGCGAACCAAAGCTGCCGCGGTAATCGCTGTAAACGCAAGGCTCATGTTTGGCCCTTTGTAGATCATGCGACCAGTATGTCCCATCGTCACCCGTGCAATCATCGCTAAAATCAAACCGCCTAACGCACCTATCGCAAACAGGTGAATGAGGTTATGGCTGGCAAATGCATCTCCCCAGACGCCTCGCAAAATTAAGCTTAGTGGTAAACACAAATACGCAGCATGCAGCGACCACACTAAAGGCTCGCTCAGGGTTAACCAAGGTTTCCAGCGAACAAAACGCACCAACTGAGCAACACCTGCAAATAGCATCAAAGGACTACCTAGTTCTGCAAACGTCACAGGGAAAAAGCTCAGCACAAATAGCATTACCAATGGCAAGTTCGCGAACCACTCTAACCAAGCCAATGGTTGCGCTTTTTCGAAATTAAATCGACGCGCAGTAAAAAATGGAATCACACGTCCGCCCATCACTGACAACAGCAAGGTAAACCACCACAGCATTGCTTGCCACACCGCTGAAGAGCTAAAGGGCGGCATACCTTTTATCGTTGCGTAGCTTGCAAAGTTCGCAAAGATGGCTAAAAGAAACAGTGGAACGAAAAACAAATTACGCCAACCTTTGGCTCGATACACACGAATGCCCACCTCATAGGCGACAAACAGTAAAAATACCGCTTCGATACTGCTGGTTAACCATAACGGTGCTGGTGTCCAAAGCAATATGCGGGGCACTAACCACAAGCCAAATAAAGCCAGAAGCATGTAATGCTTGGTACCATTAATGCCAGTCCAGTTTTGTACCGCGGTCAGTACAAAGCCAACTACAATGGCCATCGAAAAACCGAACAACATTTCATGTACGTGCCACCACAATGCAGGCACGGCTAATGCGTTTGGCTGTCCGCCTTGGAACATCCACACCCACAACGCAATCGCAACAATGGCGTAAATCGACCCAAACAGAAAAAACGGCCGAAAGCCTAATCGCAGCCATGCGGGGATTTTTTCTTCTACTTTTTTATCGGTGATATTCAGCATTATCTTGCCCTCAAGCGTCTCTCGATGCTGGTTAACTCAACTACATATTGATGCTACCATAAACATGTATAAAAAATACATGTTTATAATTAAGATTATACTTAAGAGGTAAAGTTGTGCTTCAGATGCGGGTTAGGTATAAACATGAGAGGCACAACTATCAGTTAAGGGATGCAACGACAATGTACATATTTGGCTATGGCAGTTTGATTAATTCTGCGTCGCGTAAGTTAACCGGACAAACGGGAGAAGCCATTCCCGTCATAGCACATGGGTTGGTTCGCTACTGGGGGAAGATTGACGACAGCTACAGCCTCTCTCCATTAGTGGTGAACCAAGGCGATGGACAGGTTAATGGCGTTTTACTCGAAGTAAATGAAGAAGCGCTCGCAGAATTCGACCGCCGTGAGCGAGGTTATCATCGTATTCAACTTCAGCCAGATCAAATCGAAACAGATGCGAGTTTTAACCAAGAACATGACATTTGGGTTTACGTAAAAGACGAGCCACTACCACCATGCGCAAAGAGCCCAATCATGCAAAGTTATGTTGATACCGTGCTGGCAGGTTGCTTAGAAGTATCTCATGCGTTTGCAGAGCATTTTGTGCGTCACACCATTGGTTGGCAACACGCAAAAGAAAATGACCGCCACCAGCCTAAATATGGCAACCTTGCAGGCGTACAAGATCACCATTATGAGTTGATTGATAATCTGATCAAAAAAGGAGCCTAACGGCTCCTTTTTAGTATCTATGTTTTGCTTACGCAAGCTTAAAACTTGTAATCAACACCAACGTACAGGCTGTCAAAATCAAAATCTTCGCTGCCACCGTTTTCGGCATCAATACTTACCGAAGAAGCACGGTAGCCACCAGATACAACCAAACCTGAAGCGAACTCATAACCAGCCTCAACACCGTAGTTAAAGCCTACATCACGACCATCATCGGTAACAGTGCTAGATGATTTCACTTCATAAGAAACACTCATTACACCAAGGCCAGCAATCGCACCAACATAGAAGCCTGTACCTGCAAATTGGTATTTAGGCTTCGCATTGAAATTGAACGCAGAAGCATCAACACTAAATTTAACCGGCCATCCCATGTAAGAAAATGTTTCCTCAAAGTCGCCAAAGTATATGTACTCACCTTCAAAAGCTAGTTTGAAGTTTTCTGAATATTGAAGCTCTTTACCTACAGCGAGGCTAAGACCTGTCGCAGAAAAATCTTTTGACAAGCTTTTAACTTTAAGATCTGAATTTACCAAATCAGCACCAACATACCAGTAACCTTCTGCTTGAACTGATGCTGAAGCAACCACTGCACCTAAAGCCAATAATGGCAATACTTTTTTCATTATAATTTCCTAATTTTTCATACTGTTAGACAGCTTTTAAAAGCGCGGAGATTATAAATAGAGTTGAATACTTTCCTATTGATTTGTTTATAAAATGAGACACAAAACATAAACATGAACAATAAAACGTTTGCTTGATTAAACTCTAAACAGCTCGACTCCTATTAAGTACTAGAGTTACCACAAGTAGCAAGTTTCCAAACCAGTCGCGTTTTTCAGTATTTTTACAGCAATATAATCCTTACGTTTACGGCTTTATTTATTACTCAATAGAGTCTATTTCATGAAAACAAGTTGGCTTGATATGATGATTTAAAGTGTTTAGGACTGTCTTACTAAAGGTTTGTGCATCTCTAAGTAGCTGTTTAAAATAGTCAGATTATTGAGCTCACACTTGGGCAGTGAGCAGTGCCGACGGGAAATTTACATGGCAAAGCTAAAAGATATCGCCATTGAAGCGGGCGTCTCACTTGCAACCGTATCGCGGGTTTTGAACAAGGACCCAACGTTGAGCGTTAAAGAAGAAACCAAATACCGCATTTTGGAAATTGCAGAAAAACTGGAGTACCGCACCAGTAGCTCGAAGAAAGGCATCAAAGAAGCTAAGCAAAAACATCACTTTTTAGCCTTATATAACTACAAACAAGAAACAGAGGTAAATGACCCTTACTACTTATCAATTCGTCATGGGATTGAAACGCAATGCGACAAATTAGGTATTACGCTAACCAATTGCTATAACAGTGAAATTGATGTTGAAACGAAAAAGATAACAGGTGTCCTTTTAGTCGGAAATGTCGACCAAAAGGTAGTAGATAAATTACCTAAACGTCTAGCCGATAGCATCTGCTACATAAACTTTTCAGATCCAACCTGCCCTTATGATTGCGTTGATGTCGACCTTATTCGAATCAGTAGGCAAGTAGTTGATTTCTTTGTACAACGAGGCTACCGCCGTATCGGTTATATTGGCGGTCAAGACAAGCACGACGCAGCTGACACTCGTGAAAATGTGTTTTTGGACTATGGCTATCTAAAAGGCGTGGTCGCAGAACAAGATATACACTATTGTGCCTGCTCTAGTTTGTCCGGTTATAACTTAGCGAAAGAGATGCTAGCCAAAGGTGACTTCCCGAAAGCAGTATTCATTGATTCAGACTCCATCGCGATTGGCATAGTACGTGCAATCCATGAATTTGGCTTAAAGATACCAGAGGATATTACGTTGATTAGTATGAATGATATTCCTACTGCTCGCTTTACCTTTCCGCCGTTGTCTACAATTCGTATTCACTCTGAGTTGATGGGAACTCAGGGAGTGAACTTACTGGTGGAAAAATACCGAGATGGACGCTTACAACCTCTTCATGTATACGTGCAAACAGAGCTTAAACTACGTGGTACAACTCAATGATACCTTTTCCATTAATCTCTTTTATGAATTAAATCTGGAACATCCCCCCCCCCAACCAAAGACATTCATTTTGCACAATCAGTACTGTTTCGGTATAACGCCGATAACTCAGCGGGTAGTAAGAAGTTCAACAACAAATCACTCTAAGCACCATGAGTGCCCCAAATGTTTATCATTTAGAGGTGATGGTCGAAGAAACCAACTCGCGTAGCCAAATGCCTTTGTCTTCATTGTTTCGGCTGGAATGCCACAGCATAGCAATATCAAAATCCGCAACGGCGATCGGCGGCTTAACGGTAACGAGATCGTCCGAAAAGCCCTCCGCCAATGCCATTTTTTCTGGCACGATGGCAATGAGATCGCGTTTTTTCAATAGATGCCGAATAGTGAGAAAGTTGCGCGACGCCACGGTGACTTTGCGGCTCAAGCCATGTTCTGCAAGCTTTTGGTCTACTTGTGTCTTTAAGCTCCCATCGGGACTTACCAGAGCTTGCTCGATGTTCGCGAACGCTTCCAGAGACAGCTGTGTTTCCCCTTGCAATACCTGTTTATCACACATGCACACGTGCTTTTCGGTGTACAAGTACAAGCTCTCAAAGTTGTCATCCAACACCGGCATGCTGCCAATAATGACATCGAGCTTTTCATGCTCAGTTAATGCCACGTAGTTGCTACGATTGACGTTAATAAAACTGATCTGCGCCTCTGGGGCGCGCTGGCGTATTTCGTCATAAAGCCTAGGAGCAAAGATAAACTCGGCATAATCCGTTAACCCGATGCGACATACACCCGCGTAATTTTCAGGTTGGAAGGCAGACTTAGTGAGCAAGTCTTTGGCGATAGAATCCAACAAGTGATGCACAGTTGGCGCGATGTGGTGAGCGTGCTCGGTGGGCTCCATCTTGTGCCCTTTTCGCTCAAAAAGCGGGTCGTCAAACAACAACCTTAAACGAGACAAACTATGACTCATCGCCGACTGGCTAACGTAACTTTTCTCTGCCGCGACGCTAACGCTTCGATAGCGATACAAGTAGGAAAACGTCACCAATAAGTTCAAGTCAATGTTGCGCCACTGAATGTCCTCTTTCACTCCAACATCCTCATCCCATTTCATTCATAGATGAAATTAAAATCATCAATTTGAGTCATTTTAGAGCATTCGATAAATTAGCAACAATGCTTTTTAGATAAACAGGCTCGACATGTTCACCATATTCAAAACTTTTTTCTGGCTGGGTTGGTTCAGCTTCGGCGGCCCGGCGGCTCATATTGGTTATTTTCGCCAAACATTTGTTGAGAAACTGAAATGGCTTGATGACAGCGAGTACGCGCAAATTGTCGCGCTCAGTCAGTTTTTGCCGGGACCGGGCTCAAGCCAAGTTGGCTTTGCTTTAGGCTATAAACGTGGCGGTTTAGGTGGCGCATGCGCAGCATTTGTCGGATTCACGCTTCCTTCAGTGGTCATCATGTTGGCGCTGGCGATGGTGAGCAGCCAAATCACCGACACCGCAGTGTTCCAAAACATCGTTCACGGCCTAAAACTGCTCGCAGTCGTCGTCGTGGCGGATGCGACTTGGGGCATGTACAAAAACTTCTGCCAAAGTAAACTGACCGCGGGTTTGTGCGTCGCGACTGCGATTGCGTTGCTGGTGGCACCAAGCATCATGACGCAAATGTTCGTGTTGATCGCAGCAGGTTTTGTCGGAATGCGGTATCTGAAGAAAGACTCCGCGCCATCAGCCGAGTCGTTTAAACCGTCTATCGCGCCATTGGCTCTATTTGCGGTGCTTTTACTCGGCTTACCGTTAGTGGCTCATACGTTACCTTTACTTGGGCTGTTTAGTGATTTTTTCCAAGCTGGTAGCTTAGTGTTTGGTGGCGGTCATGTGGTTCTGCCGCTTCTGCAAAACATTGTTGGCGACCAGCTCAGCCAAGATGCATTTTTAACAGGCTACGCCGCTGCACAAGCTGTACCAGGGCCAATGTTCACCTTTGCGACTTTTATCGGTTATGAGCTTTCGGATACGCCAATTTTAGGTGCGCTGATCGCAACGCTTGGCGTATTCCTCCCAGGGTTTCTTTTACTACTTGGCGTTCTTAAGAACTGGCAAGCACTGGCAGGAAAACCGCTGGTCTCCGGCGCCATCAACGGTGTAAATGCCTCGGTAGTAGGGTTACTACTCGCGGCACTTTACCAGCCAGTATTTAGCAGCGCAGTTGTTGCTCCCATCGACATGGCGTTAGTGGTTGCAGGTTTTTATCTACACAAAAAGCTCAACCTTTCGGTTCTGTGGATGATCGTGTTTTTTGTGGCGGCAGGCCTTGTCACGGGCATGATGTAGCCTGCTGATACGCCAACTATTGAATCCAGATAAACCACGGGTACTCAAATACGAGTGCCCGTTTTCTCAACTAAGCTTAATGATATTGGAAGGATAGAGATGACGGATCATCAATGGAACAAGACAACAATTACGAGCTCAACCTTAGCTGGCAGCAAAAAGCATCGGCTTTACTCACATCAGTAAAGAATGAGTTATTGAACGATAAGATTTTCTACACCTATTGCTTTATATCGACTGCTGTCATTTATCTTTGTTCTTTGTATCTCGATTTCCCTATCGATTACTCTTTTACCACTTACCTTGAAACACTCATACAAGCTTTGTATGTCACAGGTTTAAGCTGGTGTATCTACTATTATTTCTATCTCATACTGCGCAAAGAAAAACAGCCAGCAAAGCGCTTCATACGAAAACTGAAGCATCTTATTTTTCCGCTGTACCGACCTGTATCAGTGTTTGTTTCGATGATGGCACTCAACCTGATTTTCTCTAATCACACGTTTTTGAAATCGCTGATTCCAATCATCAATCCATTCAAGTGGGATCTGACCTTTGCGAATATTGATTCGTTGCTACACTTCGGGTTTGCTCCGTGGGAGTTGACCCATGCATTATTCTCCAATGCTTGGGCCTCATTAGGGCTAAATGTAGCCTACAACGCATGGTTTTTTTGTATGTGGGGCATACTCATCTTTTTCCTTATCTACAAAAAATACCCGTTGGTAAGGCAACAGTTTTTACTCACGTTCGCATTGTCTTGGATGATTCTTGGTGTCTTCTTCGCCACGTTGCTTTCTTCAGCAGGCCCATGTTATGTGGAGCTTATCACTGGAGATGAACAGTTTGTTCCTCTGATGAAAACGCTCGAAGTCCAAAGCCAATATCTTACCAATGTAGACGCTGGGCAATTGTGGGCATTGCCTACACAGCAATATCTTTGGGATGAGTACATCGCGAATGCCAATGGTATTGGCTCTGGCATTTCGGCAATGCCGAGTTTGCACGTTTCCATTGCTGTTTTGATGGCGCTATCAATTTATAGACTCAACAAAACCATCGGCTACTTTGCTTACGCTTTCGCAGTCATCATTCAAATCGGTTCGGTACATTTAGCCTGGCATTATGCGATTGATGGCTACCTCGCAACACTCTTGACGGTGATGTTATGGAAGATAGTTGGTTGGGCTTTACGGCGCTATGCTTCTTACCCTGAAAGAAGCGAATGACGGCTAATTGAACAAACACCTTTGCAACGGACTACTCCCCATAAATGAAAAAGCCACTCTATCTTGCAGAGTGGCTTTCTTTTAAAAGGGTCTTCAAATTTATTGGAGAAGCGCGGTAGAGGTATCCCCTCGCTCTCTCACCATTGCCAATGCTCGTTCTAGGTTTTTATTTGCCAGTTCATAGTAGGCAGGGTTCTTATCAATAGCCTGTTGTAAATAAGGAATCGCCTCTCCTGGTTTGCCTTGAAGGATCAAGAAATAGCCAACATTGTTGAGCGCTTCGGGTTCTGTCATGTGTCGACTAAAAATACTCAGAGCTTGTCGTGGCTGATCTTTAGCTAAAGCAATGAGACCTAAATTATTGATTCCTCTCTCATCTCCTGGCTTGATACTTAGTGCGGCTTGAGTAAAGTGCGCCGCTTTTGAGTAAGCTTTTTCCATGTAGTAGGAGTAGCCAAGGCTGACCAAAGCGTTTACGTTTCTTGAGTCAATATCCAACGCTTTTCGAATTAACGCCTGCGCAATATCGTGGTCGCCACGAATGTCGTAAAGCACACCTAGACCGGAGTAAGCAGAGACTGGTGATTTATCATCATAGCGATATGTTGCAACGCTCTCTGCAGTAATGTTGTCTTTAGTGATGGTAGGATCGCCATCCATGCGAATTTGGTCAGCATTCAAAGCGCGTATGTAGTAGCTTTTCCCGACGTCCTTTTCTCCACGCTTCGTGTATAAAGTACCAAGCTCAGTCAGGGAGCCAATATGATCGGGGTTCTCAGCCAAAGATGCTCGAAATGATTTATCGGCGAGTTCTGAATTCTCCCTAGCTAAATGGATGCGCCCCACGGTGTACAAGGTTTTATCTTTATGGACCGCATTCGGGAAAGAGAGCGAGCGAATATATTCATACAAGGCTAAGTCGACATTTTTGTTGCTTAATGCAATATCCCCTCGTGAGATTGCCTCTTCCTCTGTTTTGGGAGGTTCATCATTAGTGAGAGACTCAACGGGCTTACCTGAGTACAGCGTTGAATCGAAATCTGATGACTGTTCAGTTGTTGAACATGCGGTAAGCACCAACAACGAGATGATGACGTATTTCTTAATCCACATAACGATCCCTATTTTGCTTTTTAATTAGAAAATGCCTCAGCCAATGAAATTAACGCAGGTCCGATAGCCACTATAAAAAAGCAAGGCCAAATAAATAGCACCATTGGAAACATCATTTTGACTGGGATTTTTGCAGCAATTTCTTCTGCTGCTTGTTGACGCTTATCCCTGTAGTCTTCGGTATATTCACGCAAGGAGTTGACTAAACTCCCCCCTATTCGAGAGGCATGGCTAAGCATACTTACCAGCCCCATTAATTCTTCTAACCCTGTCCTTAATACTAGCTCCCTCAGCGCTTCTGGCATTGGTTTGCCCGCTTTAATTTTGTTGCACACCGTATCGATTTCATCAGCAAGCTCTGGGTGAGAGATAACCAATTCATCAGCAACCCGACGCAACGCTGCATTAAAGCCAAGCCCTGATTCGGTACAAACCACCAGCAAATCAAGCATGTCGGGCACACCTGCACGAATCGCTTGCTGACGCTTGTTCACCATTCGACGCAAAATAAAATCAGGAAATAAAAGCCCAATAAACACGGATAACGCCATATACGTGTACAGGTATTTAGATTCCGGAACCGAGAAATACACCAGTGCCGCCACCATCACACCTAAGATCGTCGTGACCGATTTAATGGCATAAAACATCGATAATGCATTGCTTTCATGAAACCCAGCATGCATCAGTTTATTGCGTGTCGTTTGGCGCTCTTTTTCACTGGTTGGGGAAGTTAAAGGCGCTAACGACTCCAAGGTGTCTGACATTTTTTTGTTGTGATGAGAGACTTCTTTCTTATCACCAGACAATTCGGCTAACTTTCGTTTAATTGGCGAGTTAACCCCGATAATTATCGAGCCTAACGTCATCACAACCAACACTGTAGTGATGAGGATCAACCCCATAAGCAGTGTTTCTTGGCCGACAGCAAAATCGTTTAACCATCCTTGAATACTTTCCATGGCTACACCTCAATATTGACGATTTTACGAATCCAAAGCGTGCCGATAAACAACGCTACCATCCCACCAATGACCATTTTGATCCCCATTGGATGCGTGTGGAGTAACTCAATATACTCAGGTCGAACAAGGGAAATGATGACGTATAAACCAAAAGGCGCTAATACTAATACCCATGCCGACATTCGAGATTCCGCCGAAATGGTTTTTATTTTTCGAGCAAGTTTGAAACGAGCACGTAGGATATGGGAGAGCTTCTCAATGTTTTCGACTAAGTTACCACCCGTTTCCTTTTGCAGTAACACCGCACTGGAAAAAGCAAGCATAGATACGGTAGGAGTTCTCTCCGACATTTGCATAATCGCCAAACGGAGGTCATAACCATAGTTGAGTAAGTTAAAGGTATTCATGAACTCAGGACCAAGCGGAGCACTAACCTCTCTGCCTACTTCTCCAAACCCCTGCGTAATTGGCTGCCCTGCCTGCAAAACTCGCTTGATGATATCGAGAGCCTCTGGCAGTTGCTCTTCAAATTTCATTAAACGATCAGCAATCCTTTTCTGTATGTAGAAGTAAACAGACACCCAGCAAGCAAAAGCAACACCAGCACAGAGGTACCAAACTTGCCCGAACAAGAACAGAAATAGACCAACCGCAGTCCCTCCGAGGAATGTGAGGAAAATAAACCGACTGAACCCCATGTGTATCCCAGCCAGTTCCAACTTCTTCTTAAAGTTATCGAACAGGCTAAACCTCACAAGCCATCGCTCTAATGGCGATAGATTCTTGAGCGAGTTTTCCCTTAATAAAGAAATACTCTCTTGATCAATATGTTTATGGCTTTCGTGTATCCGCTTGATTAATTGCTTATGCTTAACCTTTTTACCCGCAGAAGGCAGAATTAACGCTTGGCTAATAAAGAATACGGACAAAAACAGCAGTACAAGAAAAAGGGGGAATTGACTATCCATAGCAATCTCCTAACGGGCTTTTTCATTGAATATTTCAAATGGTACGTCTAAGCCTCGTTTTACTAATTGGTCATGGCAGCTTGGTACAATCCCTGTAGCCATGTAATCACCTAACACATTGCCTTCTTGATCGACCCCTCTTCTTTGGAAGGTGAAGATCTCCGACATGGTAATAACGTCACCTTCCATGCCATTAATTTCTTGTACGCTAACCATGCGACGTTTACCGTCTTCCTGACGATCCATTTGCACAACAATATTGATGGCAGACGCGATCTGCGCTCTCAAGTTTTTTGTCGACACATTCCACCCTGCCATCGAGAACATATTCTCAATCCGGCTCAACGCATCTCTTGGTGTATTCGCGTGGATAGTAGCCAAAGACCCATCATGACCCGTGTTCATTGCGGATAGCATATCCACCGCTTCTGAGCCACGAACCTCACCAACAACTATCCGATCGGGACGCATACGTAGTGAGTTTTTTACTAAATCACGCTGAGAAATTTCACCCTTACCCTCGATATTGGAAGGACGTGTTTCCAAACGGATAATATGTGGCTGTTGGAGTTGTAACTCTGCTGAGTCCTCAATGGTTACAATGCGTTGGTCGCTAGGAATAAAGCTCGACAAAATATTTAGCGTGGTTGTTTTACCAGAACCTGTACCTCCAGAAATCAGGATATTCATTTCCCCCACAACCGCCGCATTAAGAAACTTCGCCATTTCAGGAGACAACGATCCAAGTTCTAATAAGTTATCCATGTTCAAACGTTCAACCGCAAAACGTCGAATAGAAACTGAAGGCCCATCAATAGCAAGAGGAGGTATAATCGCATTAAAACGTGAGCCATCTTTGAGTCGAGCATCCACCATGGGTGAAGCCTCATCGATCCTTCGACCCACTTGGCTTACAATACGGTCGATAATGTTGCGCAAATGGCGTTCGTCTAAAAAGGTGTGCGGTGTTTTCTCCAACTTACCAAAACGTTCGACGAAAATATTTTTCGGGCCATTTACTAAGATATCTGAGATTGTTTGATCTTCAAGAAGTGGCTCAAGAGGCCCCAGGCCGAACACTTCATCTTCAATTTGATGTATTACGCGGTTTCGCGCTTCTGAACTCAATGGGTGTGTTTGATCTTCCGCAATGAGCTGAACAACCGCTTCGCGCAACTCCTCTTTCGCGCGATCTTCTTGCAAGTGCGATAGAAGCCCGAGATCCAAGGTATCCAGTAGTTTCTTGTGGTAGTAGTGTTTTATCGAGAGATCTTGTTCTAATTGCTTTTTCTGCTCCTCGATCGCTTTCATCTTGGCTTCTACCGGCGACAAAGACTTTTGCTCATCTGACGTGTCTTCATCAGATTTTGCCAACTCGACATTCACAACCTTGGATTCTTTTGTTTCATCTACGGAATTGAAAGAACTCCCGACGCCTTTCCGTTTGAAAAACATAACTCCCCCTTACTAAGAAAATAGTTTTTTTATCCAACTTTGATTCTCTTTGGTCGGACTTTCTAATAAGTGCGATATTTCAGCCAAAGACGCTTTCAGCGCACTATTTTTCTTAGATTGAACAATTGGGTTGCCCAAATTAGCGCTCTCGATAGCAATAGCAAAGTTATTAGGTACTAAGTGTATTGCATGTCCACTAACCGCATTTTCAATGTCTTTCAACGATATTGTCGATTTCTTTTCAAAACGATTAACAATTAGTTCAACCTGATGACTACTTAAACCATAGTCTAATTCTAAAGAACGTATATAACTAACAGCATGCTTCACCGATGTAACATTCTGTTGCAGAATCAAAAAAACATGTGTTGCCGGAGAAACAATTTGTTGATAAACGTGCTCAACGCCATGAGATAAATCCACAATAATATGTGAGTAAAACTGCCTCAAAATAGGTAATAATTTACTAACTTGAACCGCATGCTTGTAATTACCTTTAGGATCATTTTGGTTAAAACACAAATAATTCAAACCTGAAGGATGCTGGTAGACTAGTCCTTCTAGTGATAATTCATCTAAATCATTAACAGAATCAATCACATCATTAATATTGTATTTAGGCTTACAGTTTAAATAATCAGCAGCATCACTAAACTGCATATCCAAGTCAACGAGCAACACTTTACTCTTAGCATAGCTTGATAATTCTATTGCTGTATTAATAGCCAAAGTGGTTGCTCCAGAGCCGCCTTTTGTATTAATAAACAATGTTAGATCGCCCATTTTCTTATTGGCAATCTTTTCATCCGCGGTAGATTTTAATAAAGGATATAGCTCGCCAAAATCAACCGAACGAGACAAATAATCTGTTGCCCCAAGCCTTAATGCCATTTTAAGGGATGCAGTATCGTTCTCATCGCCAAATACAATCAAAGCGGTATGATTATGCTGTAAACTGCTGTCACTAGAATAAACATGAGCCACTTTCTGAGCCCAGCTTTCACCGGTTTCAATATAAATGAGATCAGGAACTTGCTTATTTTTCACAAAGTCCAAGTTAAAGGTATCTAGCTCTATCCAATCAATATTTAGATTTACACACCTTGATAGTTCATCAGCAATGTGAATTTTAAAATTTGATGTAGAATAAACTATCCAAATAATCAAGTTAGTTTTTAAACTTTTATGTGTTTCATTATCCATTTTGACTGGTTTCAACATAAAGCTACTCCGCGGAACAATCCGAATAAACAGCTGGGTTATCAGCTTCAGGCTTTAATACACCTAAGCTTTCTGCCGGCAATACAGTTTCAAAAGCAGGCGTTTTTCCTACTGCACTAATAAGCGCAGCTAACACAAAAAACTTAAATTCATAATCAACTGCTCTTGCTTGAACATATTTTATTTTTGAAAACTGAGCATCTAACACTGTAGATGCTGCAGGTGGAGTACTCAAAAAATCCGACACATCAACAGTTGCACCTGTATCGTCTAAATATTCGATTTGTAAATTATTAGCGGTAAAACCTGAAGGATATAGACTCTCCAAAGCTTGATGATTAGGTATTTCATCACGTTCAGAAATAAAACAAACCGTGGCAAGTCGTGCCGCTCGCCTGGTAATTTCGTTGACCATTTGCACTGAATAAAAGTAGATTGCAAACTCAATAATCATGAACAGTACTAACATTACCGCAAGTGCAATTAACGAAAACTCAACTTGGGTCAGTCCTTTCTGTTTCCTTATCCATTGTTTCATGGGCTAGTCCTCATTGACGCAGAAGAGCCAATACTGAAAGCCAAAGAGGTTCCGGTAAAAGGTAAGGTTGAGAAAATAGGCTCATAATTATAAGTAGCCGATATGGTGACAACCTTATTGGTGTCCGTTGGTTGAGTCACAATAATGTCAGCAGCTTCAATATAGTCGATTACCGGCGTACCAACGCCACTCGGCGTGCCATAGATCACCACATTTTTAATATCAGATTCTTCAGCTATACCTTCAAAATCTAACGTGCCATAAGTATCAACCACGGCATACCGTGCGCCATTTTGCAACGCTTTGTTGACCTCTGTGTATTGAATAAAAGCTCGGCTCACGTCGATAACTAATACGGTCAGCATCAGTAGCACTGGCAATGCAAGAATAAACTCTATAATTGCCAGTCCTTTCTGATTGAGCATCTTTTTCATCTGATGCTTTCTATTGGAGTACATCATATTAAGACCCTCCACTTGACGGGTCTTTGTATAGAACGATTTTGTATGGCCCAACTCCATCTTCATCCGGATCTACCCCAGACGACGCATTTTTTACCGTACAATCCTCTAGAAACTGACCGAATATTTCCGATTCATTCCCCTTGTTTTGCACTTCCTGAGTAACAAAAAAGCATCCTAGGCCCAGTACTTCTAAATCCATCTTGCCGCCTTTTTTTGGAGCTTCATCACAACGAACGATCGGCACTCGTAATACCCTTCTATCGGTTTTCCCATCCGCTCGGTAATATTGCGACTTGCACGCGCCAGGCCCCCCCGTACAAGCGGCTAACCCTTCGACATAATCGGCATAATAAAACGCATCGTTATCAACGGCCGGATCTTCCGCATCCTGATATTGTTGTTGGTAATTGTCGTATGTTACGTTGGACTCTTCGATGTACTTATCTGAAGTAATGCCTTCATCTGGCTTACCCCCATCAAATCTCGTATTTAGACCTTGCGCTACTGGTCCCGTACCTTTACCAGTCTCTGTTGTGACTAAATCACCGACTGTTATGCACTCCTCAGTATCCCCTGCCAGCATTTCTCTTACTGTATTTTTACCGGAACCAAAGTCTAAAAGGTGATAGTTACCCGAACCAATGCCACCATCCGTGTGCCCTGATGGTTTCAATACATGAATAGTGTCAGCATCTCGATCTTGTGCACCATTGTAGTTTGGGTTTGAAGAAGGAATGTATCCCCACGCCAGATCAGCTGAGCCTACATCGCCACACATAGCAATAGGCGACACGTTACATGTAGTAATGCTTGGCGCACTTGGTCCTGCAACAGCACTCGCTGACACCCCTTTGTCGAGCCCAAACATGCCACTTAAATACTGTGTCAACAGAACATTACTAACGGCAACACGAACATAGATGTCGCTGTCACTGCCCAAAGAGAACTCTCCAGCTTCAACAAATGAGCCTTTAGCGTTCGAATTTGAGAAAGTTACATCTATGTTTTCCCCCGTGTAAACTAATTCTTGGTTACCATCAGACGCAGCAGAATGAGTCAGAGCATCATTCGCCGCCTGCGTCGCTAAACTAAGCCGCTCAGCCAAATCTGCCGCGTCGGTCCTTTCATCGACGACAACCGCAGCCGCTAATGCAGCGGAGTCGACCGCGTTTTGTAGTCTTGTTTTATTGAGTACTTGGTGATTCAAATCAATACCAAAGGCTGCAACACCAAGTAAAAATAATAAAACTAAACTAATTAATACCAAGGTAATCCCTTTCTGAGCTCTCCTTGGCGCTATATGCATATTCCTTCGCATAGCCCCTCCTAAGTGAACATATCACTTAATCATCTTTGGCTACCCCATTGTTGTTATATACCTCTAAGCTAACTTGTGTGCGCTCACCACTACCTTCCGGTAAGTAGCCCAAATTCTCATACCAGGCTTCTGGATTCAGAGTTTGTTCAGCGCGCAGCTGGCTAACCGAGATACCAAGCTCGGGGTCATTCGCACAGCCAAACAAGCCGAATGATGTGAAACAAATGGTCATTATCATTATGCTTTTCATCTTGTTCTCCCACTTATAGACTGTGCCCAAACTTGCCCTCAGAGCCACCTTCTGACGAACCGTATTGAATAAAATTGTTGTTAGTATCTTCTTCACTAATGTCGTTTAGCTGGTACCTATCGAAATCCAACTCAGCACCTTTACCAAGCAAATAGAACTCCACATCGTTTGGAGCAACAAAACCATCTGTTGGTAGAGTGATTCGACGTCGATCAATTGGGGTTGCTAATCGAGGAGTAACCAGAATGACTAGTTCTGTTTCCCCAGAGGTAAATTCTTCACTCTTAAACAAGCGGCCTAACACAGGTAGATCACTCGCACCAGGTATACCATTCGCAACGTTACGCGCGTTTTCACTCAATAGCCCCGCAATACCAATGGTTTGACCATCTGCTAGCTCAATCGTTGTACCAGCACTTCGTTTTGTGATTGGTGGAATAAAGAAAGTGGCATTCACTTCGTTTGGATTAAACGTCAACACACCAGAATTGGAAATTTCACTCACATTGACGTTCAGTTTGAGATTGATTCTCTTATCGCTCAAAATAAACGGAACAAAGTCGAGTTGAACACCGTACTCTTTGTAGTCGATGGTAATGCCATCTTCATTTGGTACTGGAATTGGGAATTCACCACCAGCGACAAACTCGGCTTGCGTACCACTTAATGCGGTAAGGCTAGGCTCTGCCAGCACTTTCGCTACGCCGTTTTGCTTCGCCACATCAAGCGCAAAGGTAAATAAGGTATTGCTGTCGATAAACGATCCGAGAAAACCGAAATCTTCGACTGTTGGGACGTTCAAAATCGGTCCAATGCCATCAATACCGCCACCAGCAGTCGTACCACCCCAAGTAAAGTCCCCACTTCTTTGGAAAAAGTGGAAGTTTGAGTCGAAGCGTCTTACAAGTGTGCGCTGTACTTCGGCAACGGTAACTTCTAGCGTCACCTGCTGAGCACCACCAATAGAAAGTAGATTGATGACCATACTTTCATCATCTTTAGAGCTATCATCTTCTTCATCTGCCGCTTCACCCAAAGCAAAGGTTTCAGCAATTTTGACTGCAGTGTCCATGTTTTGCTGACTGCTGACCAAGCCTCTAAGTACCACTTTTTCTTGCGCACTGTGCACTTCGATATTTTCATCCGGCAAGAACTGATAAAGCTTCGACTTAAGCGTATTTAGATCATGCGTGACTTCCACGTTAAACTGCTCAATTAACCGGCCTCTGCGATCCCACACCGACACATTCGTGGTACCTAACTTCTTACCAATAAGAAACAGCTCGTTCGATCTGAGCACTAAAATATCCAAGACTTCTGGATCCCCTAACGTCACTTTCTTTGCTTGGCCTGATATCATCAATTGAGTTGATTGGTGATGTGCAACGGTTACGACTTTTCCTGACTGCGCCGTAGCTGCGTTAACAGACAAGCTGACGAAAAGTAACTGGCTAACAAGTAATATTATTGTTTTCATAATTCACCTAATTGCTGACTCGGACACTGGATGCCTGAGATCCCTTAATAATGGTCACACTAGGTCGTGGCGTGTATTTTCTTGCTACAACAGGTTTATCCACTTCATGAGGGTTGCGCAGAGCAAGCTGTATATCGCCTTTGCTGTTCGCCGATAAGAGCTTTTCTGCCTCTTTCGGTGTTACTTCTAAAGTCACAGCGCGTACAATCACGGGTTTGTTATCATTCGTTTTGGCTGTTTGGTCCACCGCAAGAACATTGATATTTTTAAGCACTGTTTTTGTTGTGGCGTTTTTACCTTGTCCATAACTCACTGTATTCAGGACATCGACCTTGTTGCCTGGTAACAAAAAACCTGCCACACCGATAACGTCATTTACGCGAATAGTGATTGCTCGCTTGTTTTCTGGAATTAATGCAGCAAGTGTTGCGCCTTCACCAGGTAGGGCAAGGCGATGAGGGTTAACAAGTTCACCCGCGTAAATAGTATTGGCAACGATTCTTCCCAATGCCTGTTCTTTTACTTTCAATGTTTCATCATCTATCCAGTCCACTTCCATGAGCTTAGTAGACAAATGTTTCTCAGAGAGAATAGTTCCTGGTTCTAGCTCCATGGCGGCAACTAAAACGGGATGCCTTTCGACCTCTTCTAACTCGACTGTTGGTTGGTTTCTGCCATCCATCCATTGTTTAGCTATCAACACGGCAGCAAGGCCGAAAACAATGGAGAGTAGCAATAGCATGATGACTTGAGTCCGACTCATAATTTAGATCTCCCTATTCATCCACTGTGAAATACAGTCCCCAGGCACGAGTTAAAATGTCTGATGAGACGACTTTTCGTTTTCCTTCAAAAACGAGAACGTCTCTGCTAATGCCCAAAAGATCTTTAGGTAAGCATGGATAATTAGGCATGTTATTTTCACGGTGCAATTGATTTAATGTGTCAAAGAATTCAGGCGACAACGCGAGTTGCAAGTCTTTGGACAGCGATAACCAAAGCGCTTTATAGTCATCATCACCAAGTGGCTTAAACTCAATTTTGTACCCCAGACGGCGTAAAAAAGCAGGGTCAGCAATTTTGCTTGGTGCAAAATTGGATGAGAATGCCAAAGTAAGCATAAATGGCACCGTTACTTGTTGACCATTTGGCAGCGCCAGATGGTCAAATAAGTATTCCATCGGAACGATCCATCTATTTAGCAAGGCATCAACAGGCATTGACTGACGACCGAGATCATCAATTACTAAGATTCCGTTGTTAGCCATCATTTGAAGTGGCGCAATCCATACACGATTATGCTCGCTGTGGTTTACCTCAAGCATCTCCAATGTCAGCTCACCGCCCACTTGAATGTTTGGTCTTTCACAAAGAACCCAGCGTTTGTCGTAATGGGTTTCCAACTTAACGAAAACCTGAGAATGGGAGTTGTCTAAACGACGGTGATGATGCTCTGAGAACACTTTGATGATGTTGCCATCGGCATATACGGCGTAAGGAATAAACACCGAAGTGTTCATTGCATTGAGCACTCTTGATGCAACGTAACTTTTACCAGTACCCGCGTGGCCGTAAAGCAACAAAGCTCGTCCAGAGTTGATAGCAGGTCCGAGAACAGGAACTAAGTGATCCGAGCCAAAAACATCAGATAATGCACGCTCTACATCGATACGGGTAACAGGGTTTTTGCGTAGATCTTGTCCTTCAACAACGGTCCAATACTCTTCCAAAGAAACTGGAACAGGACCGATATACGGATCTTTTCTATATGCAATGTCTGCTTCCGCAAGTCCTAACTCCGTTAGACTATAACGAATGTTCGAGTACGAATGGTTTAGCTTCTCAGATGTAGGCTGATATACCTCAACCCAGCTTCGTTTCCTCAACTGCGCCAAAGCAAGTTCAACAATATTTGAAACCACACATAACCGCTGTGTTAACTCGATCAAATCACATTTCGGATAAGCTGACAGGTGTTTCAACACTAAGTTTTCAACGACTGAAGCCGGTATGCCAAGACCTTCTACCGATGAAGGTACTTTTGGTGGATTTATTTGTGGCACGAGTTTTTCCCAATACACAGAGCCCATCACACTTCCCCTCCTTGAAGTTGCTTAGCCAACTGATGCTGCATGCCATTTATTATTTTTATTTAGTGGGTATAGGAAAAATAAGCTAATCCAATTACGATTATCGGCGCGAATGGAATGACCAACGGCTTACTGGACCTAAAACCTGGTGTTACTTTTTCTAAGCAATACCCTTTAATCTGATGTGATAGAGCAACACTAGTCGATGACACATGTAGCATTAGATAAAAAATGCCGACAATGCCTCCAGCGAGTATTATCCCGGTAGACGCTTCCCCAAGGTTACTCAATCCCAACCATGCCCCTATGACGGCGAGTAACTTAACGTCTCCTCCAGCCATTACTTTGAAAAGATACAGCGCGAAACACACCGCAAACGCAACCAACCCACCATATAAATGATCCAAACCAGTTGTGGCTGGGTTGTAAATTACGTTTGCAGTTACTGCAACCAAAAGCATAAGCACCGCTTTATTCGGTATTCTGTGTTTCTGTGCGTCTGAAACTCCAATCGCAATAAGTAATGACCAAATAATTAACTCGCTAACCATTACGAAGAGCTAATACGACCAGCTACTGAAGTGAACTTGTTAGACAAGGTTGTCCAGAAGCCTGAAGTCAAGAATGCAGTAACAATTAGTGCCGCACCTAGGATATACTCCAAAAGTGTTAGCCCCTCTTCGTCTTCCATGAAGTCCTTGATTAGATTACGAAAGTTATCCATAAGATTATCCCCTTTATTTAACCAAATCTCGCTTGTCCATGACGCAGGTATCATATACACCCGAATCATGCTTAAACATTAGTCATCAAGAATTAGGGGGGTTAGGACTTTTTTGCCAAAGGTTAGTACTTTCTTGCCTGTCTGCGCTTCAGAGACGAAATGTATCATAAATAAGACACATCACTGTAAGCTATGTGACACATTTCACACTTGCAGTATGACTATATAAGCCTAAGCTTAATAAACGAAAGGGTGAGGTCTGAAGCTCAAGGAATGAGGCTCGACTGACCTCAATGCATACTAACATTGGTGTAGTACGTACTGAGCAGGATTCATATGGATAAACAGACCAAAGCTTACTGGATAGGAGAGACCCTTTGCTCGCTGCCGGAACAATTTCGTTGTGAGTTTGATGGGTGCTTTGACATTATGGACTGCAGTAAAGATATCTCAGTCCTCAGTGATAAAGAACATAGCTATTTCTTTTACTACATAACCTGTGATCATCAAGAGCACTTGAAAGGTGTTGTAACGCTCTGTAAAAACCTCGACAAAAAACTGATCGTCGTATCTCCAAAAGATACGGCTCCTCACTTGCCGCCCAAGCATATTTGTGCGGAATATTATAAGTTGAACGAGCTCACTCTTCCTATCTGGCTTTCACAAATAAAATTGAAATACTTTTTGCATAGTAAAGTAGACGAAGAACAAATCTCGGTAGATAAACTTTTCTCTCGAAGCGGCAAGTCAAACTTTTCAGACGTAGTCCATTACATCGCCAATAACGTTCATAAGGACCTAAGAGAAGAGGAAGCAGCCGCTCTTTGTCATTACTCGCCGAACTACTTTTCCAAAGTTTTCCACCGTAAAGTGGGTATGTGCTTTCGTGATTATGTCACGGCGAAACGCATTTCATTAGCTAAGAAAATGCTAATTGAAAATGAATCGATGAAAATTGCTTACATTGCTTATCAGTGCGGGTATCGAGACGTTTCTTACTTTTCTCGAATTTTTAAGAAAAAAACGGGGCTGTCTCCAGCAAATTATCGACAGCAGTTTTAGGCTTTATTTGTAGCGACTGTCAGGACAACTAACGCTATCTTCCCCACATATTTCATCAAAATGCATTCCCGTGTCGCGATTTAACATGCTAAAGTTAACAATGCGTTAACAATTATAAATACAATGAGAAGACATGGAGTCACTTAAAATGAATCAGCCGAATCTAAATAGCGCTGCTGGTTGCGCTCTCCCACCACCAAATGAAATGATCCTCAAATGGGCTCAAGAGCGTCCAAATGAGGTCTACCTAAAACAAATTATTAACCGACAGTTTGTTGAGTACACATTCTCTGATGTTGCAGATCAAGCCTTAAAACTTGTCAGCGCACTACGCTCGCTTGGTGTAAAGCCTGGCGACAAAGTTGCGTTAGTATCTAAAAACTGTGCAGAATGGTTTATTTGCGATCTTGCTATGATGCTTGGTGACTATGTCAGTGTGCCAATCTTTCCTACCGCCGGTGCAGACACCATCGAATACTGTGTGACTCATAGTGAAAGTAAAGCGATCATTGGCGGAAAACTCGATGATCCCAAAGCAACTCAGCAAGTCATTGATGCTATGCCTGAACTCATTAGCATCGCTCTACCTTATGACACGGCACCTAAGTGTAAGCACGAATACCAAGCGCTCATTGCTGGTGCAGTGCCAAGTGAAGAGCGTCCGCAGCATTACGATGACAAGCTAATGTCGTTGGTGTATACCTCAGGCACATCAGGGTTACCGAAAGGCGCGATGCTAACTTACGGCGCATTCAGTTGGTCTGTTCAGCAACTGATCAATCATATTGGTATCCAAGAAAACGACCGACTGTTCTCTTATTTACCGCTCGCTCATATTACAGAGCGTGTTTATATCTTCGGTTCATCGATTATGGGTGGCGTGCCAACAGCATTTCCAGAGTCACTGGACACTTTTATCGAAGATGTGAAGATGCACCGACCAACTCTGTTTATCTCCGTCCCACGATTATGGACGCTATTCCAGCAACGTATTCAAGACAAACTTCCACAGAAGAAGCTCAATATTCTGTTGAAAATCCCATTCGTCAATTCTTTGATCAAGAAAAAGCTAGCAGATGGTCTAGGTTTAGATCAGGCTCGAGTATTAGGCTGTGGCTCTGCACCTGTCTCGCCAGCGCTGTTGGAATGGTACCACTCAGTGGGCCTTGATATCACAGAGGCTTGGGGGATGACGGAATCATTTGCCTACAGCACGCTCAACTACCCATTTAGAGCTGACAAAATCGGTAGTGTCGGTAATGCAGGGCCAGGCATTGAGTTAAAAATCGCAGCTGATGATGAAATCATGGTGCGTGGCAAAGGGCTATTTTCTGGCTACTACAAAAATGACATTGCCACCCAAGAGTCTTTTGATTCAGAGGGCTGGCTACACACAGGCGATATCGGCGCTATCGATTCAGATGGTTATCTAACGATTCAAGGCCGTAAAAAAGATAACTTCAAAACCGCCAAAGGTAAATTTGTCTCTCCGGTTCCTATCGAGAAAAAGCTTTTTGAGTACAGTCGCGTAGAGATGATGTGTCTCATCGGTTTAGGGCTACCCGCCCCAATTCTTTTGGTTGTGCCACATGACTTCCCTAACTTTGATCGAGAGCGATACGCACGCACCACACGTAAAGTTATTGCTAGGATGAATCAAGAACTCGCCTCTCATGAGCAAATCAAAGGCGTGTTAATGATTAAAGAACCTTGGAGTATAGAAAATGGCGTACTGACGCCAACGCTTAAAATTAAACGTCATGTGCTCGAACAAAAGTATCATGAGATAGGCCACAATTGGCCAAAAGATGAATTGGTCGTGTGGGAAGAAGACTTGTAATTTTGCTTGCACTCCTCAACACCATTGGGGAGTGCAACTTAACTTTGAGCTTGAATCAAACTCATAGACTACTCTCTCCAGAATGGCTTACTCACTTCACAACTAATCTCCCTTTCACCTAATCCAATATCGTCCCAAAGGTGCTTTGGTAACTCTCTCAAGTGACGACGTGTCTTATAGTTCCTTCTCCAAGCCGCCAGTTTAGAATAAATTAACTGTAACCCGCTCTGATGGGCAGTAGGTATAGTACGCTCACAAGTGTGTGTCATGTTTTCCATTTCAAAGATCCCTATACAATGTTGACCACTTAATAATCAGCGACTACGCTGATATCCTCAAACGATAGAATCTGCCATAGAGTTAAGGAAAACTAATGTGAAAGATCGAATGCCTCCCTTACAGGGCTTGTATTACTTTTTCGTTGCAGCAAAGGAAGGAAGCTTTAAAACGGCAGCAAAAGAACTGTTTGTTACGCCAGCGGCCATTAGTCAGCAAATTCGTCATTTAGAAGAGTTCTTAGGCACGGACCTATTTGTTCGTCAGCACAGAAAAATCGTGCTCACACCAGAGGGAGAGCTACTGTTTAGTCAGGCAGAAAGAGGGTTTGCTCATTTGCAGCAAGGGGTTAGATTAGTCAATCAAGATCCAAACCCGAACCACCTTTCGATATCAACACTCCCCTCTTTCGCTCATCATTGGTTAGTCCCGAAAATTACGGCTTTTCGTCAGCGTCACCCTGATATCGCCTTGCTATTAGAACCAACCAATGATTTGGTGTCTTTTCAAGATAGTCAGATAGATTTATGCGTTCGTTACGGTTTAGGAAAATATCCCAATTTAGAATCACAATGGCTGATGGACGAAGCTTTTTATCCTGCTTGTCATCCGGTGTACCAGAAAGAGCACGGGATCTATAACATCGAGGATTTAAGCAAAGCTGAGCTGATTGAAGATGTTTGGCCTGATCTTGATTGGAATATGTGGTTAGCAACCTTGGGTCACTGCGCAGCAAAGCCTACCTTAAAATACAGTGGATCACATCTCGTGCTTGAGGCTGCACTATCACTTCAAGGCGTGGCATTAGTAAAACACAGTTTAGCTCATCAATATTTTCGTTCTGGCAAATTGGTCCGAATTGGAGATATCGCTATCAAGCCCAACTTTGCGTATTACTTGTGTGCGCCAAAAGGCTACTTAAAAAGACCTAAAGCTCAATTGTTTGCGCAATGGTTGAAGGAAGAAATAGAAATATTTGAAAAGTCAGTGGTACCAGACTTTAGGACCATTGACCTAAAAGGCAACAGTACTAGAACGGCATCATAACAATCGTCAAAACAAACGCTAAATAGGAATAAAACAAACACGCTCTGCGTATAAGACTGCTAAATACAAAAAGCCCCGCACTAAGCGGGGCTTTCAAGTTATAGAGTTAACTTAAGAATTACTTCTTAGCGTTACGCTCTTTAACGTCAGCAATTACTTGCTCTGCAACGTTTGTTGGACATGGTGCGTAGTGTGAGAACTCCATAGAGAACTGACCACGACCAGAAGTCATAGTACGTAGAGTACCGATGTAACCAAACATTTCTGATAGAGGTACATCACCCTTGATACGTACGCCAGTAGAAGCTGCTTGTTGGTCTTTGATCATACCACGACGACGGTTAAGGTCACCGATTACGTCACCAACGTGATCTTCTGGAGTGAACACGTCAACTTTCATGATTGGCTCAAGAAGTTGCGCGCCAGCTTTAGGCATAGACTGACGGAATGCACCTTTCGCTGCGATTTCGTAAGCGATAGCTGAAGAGTCAACTGCGTGGAAACCACCGTCGAATAGTTCAACTTCAACGTCTAGAGTAGGGAAGCCAGCTAGAACACCGTGCTCCATCATTGACGCAAAGCCTTTCTCAACTGCAGGCCAGAATTCTTTAGGTACGTTACCACCAACAACTGTAGATTTGAACGTGAAGCCAGAGTTTGGCTCACCTGGTTTGATGCGGTAGTCGATCTTACCGAACTGACCAGAACCACCAGACTGTTTCTTGTGCGTGTAGCTATCTTCGATTGCTTGAGTGATAGTTTCACGGTAAGCAACCTGTGGAGCACCAACTTCTAGCTCAACGCCGTAAGTACGCTTAAGGATATCTACCTTGATGTCTAGGTGAAGTTCACCCATACCTTTCAGGATAGTTTCGCCTGAATCTTCATCAGTCTCAACTTGGAATGATGGATCTTCTGCAACCATTTTACCGATCGCGATACCCATCTTCTCAGAACCGCCTTTATCTTTAGGCTTAACTGCGATAGAGATTACTGGATCTGGGAAGATCATTGGCTCAAGAGTACATTCGTGCTTAGGATCACATAGAGTGTGACCAGTTTGAACGTTCTTCATACCAACTACAGCGATGATGTCACCAGCTTGTGCTGAATCGATCTCGTTACGCTCGTCCGCGTGCATCTCAACCATACGGCCGATACGCTCTGTTTTACCAGTTGCAGAGTTAAGGATTGTGTCACCTTTCTTCATCTTACCAGAGTAGATGCGGATAAAGGTTAGAGCACCGAAGCGGTCATCCATAATCTTAAATGCAAGAGCACGTAGTGGCTCGTCTGCAGATACAGTCGCAACTTCACCAGTTGGCTCACCAGTCTCTGAATCAGTTAGAGGCTGTGGATCAACTTCTGTTGGAGATGGTAGGTAATCAATTACCGCGTCAAGAATAAGTTGGATACCTTTGTTCTTGTACGCTGAACCACAGTAAGTTGGGAAGAATGCTAGATCACGAGTACCTTTACGGATACAACGTTTGATGTCTTCTAGAGATGGCTCTTCGCCTTCTTCTAGGTAAGCCATCATTAGATCTTCGTCTTGCTCTAGAGCAGTTTCGATTAGCATTTCACGGTATTCAGCAGCTTTTTCTACCATGTCTGCTGGAATATCTTGAACTTCGTAGTTCTCTGGTTGGCCAGACTCATCCCATACGTAAGCTTGTTGGCTTAGTACGTCTACAACACCTACGAAATCTTCTTCGATACCGATAGGTAGAGTCATAACTAGAGGTGTAGCACCTAGTACGTTCTGTACTTGATCTACAACTTTGTAGAAATCTGCGCCCATACGGTCTAGTTTGTTAACGAAGATCAGACGTGATACGTGTGATTCGTCAGCGTAACGCCAGTTAGTTTCTGACTGAGGCTCAACACCACCAGAACCACAGAATACACCGATACCACCGTCAAGTACTTTTAGAGAACGGTAAACTTCGATAGTGAAGTCAACGTGTCCAGGAGTATCGATGATGTTTAGACGGTGATCGTTCCAGAAACAAGTTGTTGCTGCAGACTGGATTGTGATACCACGCTCAGCTTCCTGCTCCATGAAGTCAGTAGTAGTTGAACCGTCGTGAGTGTCACCGATCTTATGGATCTTACCAGTTAGCTTTAGGATACGCTCTGTAGAGGTAGTTTTACCCGCGTCTACGTGAGCAAAAATACCAATGTTTCTGTATTTTGATAAATCAGTCATTGTCTTACTCTGTTAATAAGGTATAAAGTGCGCGCAGAGTATATCACATTCTGTCAATACTGATACCCTTGCGTGCGGATGGAAGAAAAAAAATTTTAACGTGAAATTTCCGTCCCCAAAGCATAGTCAAACACAGCAATTTATGTACTTTATTCGCATTTTATTGAGGACGAATAGAACAGTTTGTGATTGCACAAATACCATTCTTATGAGCATTACAGCTCGTCAAAAGCCTCTATAGCTTCCGACAATTTCTTAACGCCGTGAATTTGCATGCCAGGGATGCCACCTTTCGGCATGTTGGCTGCTGGCACGATGGCTTTCTTGAAACCATGTTTGAACGCTTCATTCAAACGCTCTTGCCCACTTGGTACTGGACGGATTTCGCCCGCAAGCCCTACCTCACCAAAAATCACCACATCTTTAGGGAGTGGACGGTCACGAAAACTCGATAAAAGCGCCATAACTAAAGCAAGATCAGCGCTCGTCTCCGTCACCTTAACACCGCCAACCACATTAACAAAGACATCTTGGTCTGCCATTTGTAAGCCACCATGCTTATGCAACACAGCGAGCAAAAGTGATAGGCGGTTCTGCTCCAAGCCGACCGCAACACGACGAGGGTTGGCTAACTGCGAGTAATCCACCAGCGCTTGAATCTCTACTAGCAGAGGGCGCGTGCCTTCCCAAACCACCATGACGGAAGAGCCTGATGTTTCTTCTTCACCACGAGAAAGGAAGATCGCTGATGGGTTACTCACTTCTTTCAATCCTTGGCCTGTCATTGCAAAGACACCAAGCTCATTCACAGCGCCAAAACGGTTTTTATGACTACGCAAAGTGCGGAATCGGCTATCCGTTCCACCATCGAGTAGTACCGAACAGTCGATAATGTGTTCAAGAACTTTGGGGCCCGCAAGGGTACCATCTTTTGTTACGTGACCAACAATAAATACCGCAACATTATTCTGTTTTGCGTATCGTGTCAGAGCCGTCGCAGATTCACGTACCTGAGCAACACTGCCAGGCGACGATTGAACATCAGAAACGTGCATCACCTGAATCGAGTCTATTACCATTATACGAGGCTGCTCTTTTTCGGCGATTTGGCAAATTTTGTCGACGTTCGTTTCCGATAGCATTTTTAAATGATCTTTCGGCAAGCCCAATCGGGAAGCACGCATTGCCACCTGCTGTAATGACTCTTCACCGGTTACGTAAAGCGTTGGCATTTGCGCAGATAAACTACACATGGTTTGCAACAGAAGGGTTGATTTACCTGCACCAGGGTTACCACCAATCAAAATTGCGGCACCTGGCACAACACCACCACCCAACACGCGGTCAAGCTCTTTAAACCCACTGGTGAAGCGAGGTACTTCTTGCAGATCAATTTCGGATAGCGTTTGAACCGTAGCTTCTGTTGCGGAACCAGCGTAGCCGCTTAAGCGTTCATTGCGAGCAACGGTTGGCGATGCTGCGATACGTACTTCTGTTATCGTATTCCATGCACCACATGCGTTACACTGCCCCTGCCAACGGGGAAAGTCCGCGCCACAATCATTACAAACATACGCTCGTTTTGCTTTCGCCATGATGCCTCAATTTTTTCTACAAATGTGACTAAGCACAGCCAAGTCAGACCTGAACTGAAATGAACTATTGATATACTTAAGTATTACTTCGCTTAGCCGATACAATTTAAAGTAACGACATACTCTAACAGAAATAATGCAGCAATCTGAAATTCTCTCGCTCGCAGAACGACTCATTCCCGTTTACGGTACGAATGACTTTGACTTTGTCCTTGGCCAACTGACCGAGGAAGAGCCGCCTTCGGCCAAAATTTTGGTTAAAATGGAACTTAACCGCTTAATGGCTCCATGCAAAAAAAGCATTGATTTGCGAGGTCGCGTTCAAGGCGAATGTCGCGAGTATATTTTGGATGGTATTCCACATTGGTTGGATGATGTTGCTTTCAACGCTTACCATAAAAACATCAAAAAGTTTGGCTGCTACACGGAAGGAATGTGGGAAGCATTGGTCAACACGCGAAATAACTTTCGCGTAATGAGCAAGCGCCTTACTCAGCAAAAAACGCAATCGTTAACGGATCCTAAAAGCCCGTTCTTAGCAGAACCCGTTCACCTAGGCTACGATTTAAAGCGCCAAGAAAAACGCTTGAAAGTCCAATCTCAAGTTGAAATTTGCCGTTCTAAAGGACAGCTTCTTCATGGATTAAGCATTGATTTATCTAGCTCTGGCGCAAAGTTTAAAGTCCCTAGCGCATTTAAATATAACCTTGGGGAAATTATTCAGGTCACGTTTACTGAATTTGCCAGCAAATCTAACGTTGCAGGTATAGAGAAACCGCTTGCATACCGCATACTCGCGGTTGATGACTGTTACGAAAATGATTCAGTTCGATACCTCAGAACCATACGCTTAACTGACACCAATGTCGTCACCCGAGTGATAGATGAAGCGCTCAACAGTACTGCTAAAAGGGCTCGTCACGACAATCAAGACAAGATTATTCGAGCTCGAACTCGCGGTTATGAGCATATCGCACTAAAGCACACCAGCAGCTTGCCTCTATTCTTTGATGGTAGTGACCTAAAATTAGCAATGTTAACGCCAAACAATCAAAAGCTTTGGCAATACTGGCACGATGAGAGAAACCAGCAAATGTTTGGTTCTTTATTCAACGAGCAACGCATCGCGTCACTCATTAAGCCTGGTGTTAAAGGAACAACCAATGTCCTTTATTCATTTACTCACGAGCACGAGAATCGAACCTATTTCTATTCGATGTTTCGCCCAGAAGCAACTCGCGAACAGCGCCAGCTATTTTGGCATTTAGGTGGCAAACGAGAGAGTTGGCGCGCCTTTAGAATTTCAATCTTTGAACTATCAGAGCAAGAGCAGGAAGACCTAGCAGCTTTCTCTCCAGAGTTGGCAGAAACGTCTCAATCACTGACTCATATTGGTATTTTGCAAGAAATTGCTGACGAAAAATCAGGGCAGGATTACCTGCTAACTGAAAAGCCGCGCTTACCCGCTAATACGTTAAACGCGTTTCGTCATCCGAGAAGAGTTATCGGCAATCCAAAGGGCATTTATTTTGATGCAAAGTCTCGTCGTAAAGAGCCTCGTTATCGTTTTAAAACACCTTTAGAGTTGTACTCAGGACAAACTAAAACAGGCGGCTGTACTGTTGACCTTTCCAAACGAGGACTCGGAATTAGGCTAAGTGAGCCCACGATGTTACGTTCTGGGCAAGAGGTAAGAATCAACTTTCGAGAATTACAACTCTACGATAAAAAATTGCCGTTAATGTCGGTGCCATATCGAGTAATTCGTGTAAGCCCAGATGGTTGTAGCGTGCAGCTAGTTATTGATGAAAGCAGCCAAACCATGAAGGTAATCGCTTTTTTCAACAGCATTATCGAGCACAATCAAGACAAGCTAATCCCGCAAAAAGAGACGCTACCAAGTAATGCTCTACTTGAAAGGCTGCACTGCATGTTGCTCTCGCGTACGCTGAGCACGCCCATTTTTATCAGTAAGAGTACGTCATCTTCAATAAAAACCCCCGTTATCGGGGTGAACTTGCCGCTACCTAAACACATTGAGCTTTTTGCCCGTCTTGGGCATGACCAACTGTTGTCACTTGAACCTATCTTTAAAGGCCGGACAAGCACATTAATCGCAGAGCCAATAAAACGTGTAGAAGGTGCTCAAGCCAGACATCAGGATATCTACATAAGCGCCGCAAAAGTAGGCAATAAAATTACAGGCATTGAGTCAAAGCTTCATCAAGAGTTCAACAGCGTAAAAGAGCGGATTCAATTTATAAAGAAAGCGCGAATGATGGGTGACTTTTACGTGCTTCGCCTTTCTACTGCACCAATTTTCGATCCGATGACATCATTACTGCAACAAGATTTAAGTGACTTAACCCAATTTGGTGTACATCAAGCGAGCAAGTTAGAAAAAGAGTTGACGGCGCTCGTTGGTTACAGTGAATTTGAAGACATTACTGAAGAGGTTGTAATTAGATTGGAGTTAACCGAGTAAATTCAAAGTCATACCAAATTGAAAAAAAAACACCGCCTTTCTGGCGGTGTTTTTGAATGGATGGTTAAGGTTTAGCTTTCCAGCTAACCTTTTGCTGCTTCACCAATGCGCCAGATAAAATACAGAGCACACCGCCCAACCCAGCAAAGCGAATCGCAGATTGCGCTTGAGCTTCCACTTTTGGTTTTGCGTGATACGCAATCCCTAATCCTGCCACCGACATCATCACAAGATCATTAGCGCCATCACCGACAGCAACCGTGTTGTGCTGCTCAATTTCATATTCATCCGCCAGTTCCACTAGAATGTCAGACTTCATCTGCGCCGTTACCACATCGCCAAGTACGTTACCCGTGAGTTTGCCGTCATTAATTTCTAATTGATTGGAACGAGCAAAATCTAGGTCGACTTTATCTTTGATGTAATCAGAGAAGTAAGTAAAACCACCGGAGGCAATCGCTGTTTTCCAGCCCAAGGCTTTCAACGTCGCAATTAGCGCTTCAAAGTCCGGCATGAATGGTAACTGGGAACGAACTTGTTCAAGAATTGATTCATCGGCACCTTTGAGCTTACCAACTCGCTGACGTAAACTTTGCTCAAAATCCAGCTCACCTTGCATGGCACGTTCAGTGACTTCAGCGACCTCATCCCCTACTCCTGCCAGTTTCGCGATTTCATCAATACACTCTATCTGGATCGCCGTTGAATCCATATCAAATACAATCAACCCTTGGGTTGATAGATCGGGCACTTCATTAAGCGAGGCGTAATCTAGGTTGAGACTTTGTAAGATCGTTTCATGTTGAGGAGTCAACTCTCCGGCCATCAGGGCTACTTCATATTGGCCAACTTTCCACGTTTCTAGTATCGGGTTGTAAAAGCCGGTGAAGAAATCAATGTCTTCGAAGTGACTTGGCGAAAGGTACTCAGCAAATACGATCCAGTTTGCTTTTGCTTTATCTAATTGGGAGGCAAATCGAGTCTCGGGTAATCGTTTTAAAAGTGTCGTATGTTTTCTGATAGGCAAGCTTTTTGACGCGTCCATGTATATAATCCCTTATGACTTTGCTAAAACGTTACCTCAACAAACTAAAAAGGCAAGTCTTTGTTTTATTTTAAATGGATGAGTAAAGAGCATGAGTGAATCTTTGTTCTCAGTAAGGAATGCCCTAAGAATTCTGGCACTAATCCTACTGTGTGTGATGTTGTTTATCACAATAAAAAACAGTGTTGTGATCAGTAAGGGTAATGAGAAAATTCAAGCACAACAGCTTGAAACACTCACCAAAGTTTTGATTTCACAGGCGTCTCTTTCTGCCAGTGAGATGATTTTAACTAAAGATCAAGAACGATTACTTCAGCTAACAAACCAACTAGCACAAGACCGTTTAGTGTTTGATGCAACAATCTACGATGCACAGGGTGTACGTTTAGCGTCTAGTGAAGAGGCATTATCGGTACGCGAAGTTCTTGGCCTAGATACGCCTTTGGCAACAGCTTCCATTGGTCGCCAGCAGTTGGTTGAACCAGTTTTTGCAGATGGTGCGCTTATCGGTTTTGTTCGCGTGACCTTTGAGACGGGCCGGGTGACGGCTATTTCTGACCACCACTATCGCAAGAGCGATCGTTATATGTACATGATGGTCTTAATGAGCTTTGTCTGTGGTATGTTGTTCATCTTGATTTTACGTCGACAACCGATACGTCGTAAAAAAGCGCCAAACCTGCTGCTAACCAAGTAACTAGGTAGCGCTAACAACTCATATAAAAACAGCCCGCAATGTGCGGGCTGTTTTTTTAGCTCTTGAGAGCGAAAAATAGAATGACTCTTCGTCGCTTACTCTTCGTCACCAAGCAATACTGAATCTAGTGCGATTAGCATCATGTCGTTGAATGTCGTTTGACGCTCGTCAGATGTAGTCTGTTCGCCAGTCTTGATATGATCAGAAACCGTACAGATTGTCAGAGCTTTTGCACCGTATTCTGCCGCAACACCGTAAATACCAGCAGCTTCCATTTCAACACCAACAATGCCGTACTTGTCCATTACATCGAACATTTCTGGATCTGGCGTGTAGAAAAGCTCTGCTGAGAATAGGTTACCAACTTTAACGTCAATACCGCGAGCTTTTGCAGCGTCTTCTGCCGCACGAACCATGTTGTAGTCTGCGATTGCCGCGAAGTCATGACCTTTAAAGCGGATACGGTTCACTTTAGAGTCAGTACATGCACCCATGCCGATCACAACATCACGCACTTTGATGTCTTCATTCACTGCGCCACAGCTGCCAACACGGATGATTTTCTTCACGCCGAAGTCTTTGATTAGTTCAGTTGCGTAAATCGAGCATGATGGGATACCCATACCGTGGCCCATTACCGAGATCTTACGGCCTTTGTATGTGCCTGTGTAACCAAACATATTACGAACGTCACACACTTGAACGACATCTTCAAGGAAAGTCTCTGCGATGTATTTTGCACGTAGTGGATCGCCAGGCATCAGTACGACGTCTGCAAATGCACCCATTTCAGCATTGATATGTGGAGTTGCCATTTTCTTTTCCTTAACCTTTCTCTAGCGCTCCGCGCTTAAGGCGATATAAGCCAGAGTATTCTCATTTCCGACAAGCAGCATTTACATACTGCAAACATAAAACTAGGAGCAATCAAGCTCCTAGTTTTCAAAAACCTAACTAATTATAGGAAGTTCTTACCGTAATCCATTGGAGAAGTACCGAAGTAACTTGCCAATGTTTGACCGATATCTGCGAATGTTTCGCGGCGGCCAAGAGAACCAGCTGGTACTTTTTGACCATAAACCAATACTGGGATGTGCTCACGAGTATGGTCAGTGCCTGGCCATGTTGGGTCACAGCCGTGGTCTGCCGTTAGGATAAGCACATCGTCTTCTTCCATAATCTCTAGCACTTCGTTGATACGACCATCGAAGTACTCAAGTGCCGCTGCGTAACCCGCTACGTCACGACGGTGACCGTAAGCTGAGTCGAAGTCTACAAAGTTAGTGAATACGATCGTGTTGTCGCCCGCTTCTTTGATTTGCTCTAGCGTTGCTTCGAACAATGCAGGGATACCTGTCGCTTTCACTTTCTTAGTGATGCCGCAGTTTGCGTAGATATCAGCAATCTTACCAATAGAAACCACATTGCCTTGCTTCTCATCAACGAGCTTCTGAAGAACCGTTGCTGATGGTGGCTCTACAGAAAGATCACGACGGTTACCTGTACGCTCAAATTGACCTTTACCAGCACCAACGAATGGGCGCGCGATAACACGACCAATGTTGTAATCTTCTAGCTCTTCACGTGCGATTTGGCAAAGCTCTAGTAGACGGTCTAAACCGAAAGTCTCTTCGTGACATGCGATTTGGAATACAGAGTCAGCAGACGTGTAGAAGATTGGTTTACCAGTCTTCATGTGCTCTTCACCAAGATCGTCAAGAACTTGAGTACCAGATGCGTGGCAGTTACCTAGGAAACCGTCAAGACCTGCACGCTCAAGAATGCGGTCAGTCAATTCTTTCGGGAAGCTGTTTGCTTTGTCAGTGAAGTAACCCCAGTCAAACAGAACAGGAACACCTGCGATTTCCCAGTGACCAGACGGCGTGTCTTTACCTGAAGAAAGCTCTGCTGCATGACCGTATGCACCAATGATTTCAGCGTCTGCGTCTAGTCCAGGTGCGAAGCGACCTGTCGATTCTTTATGCGCCATTGCCAAACCAAGTTTCGATAGATTTGGAAGGCGAAGTGCACCTTGGCGATTGTCGTTATCTGCTAAGCCTTTTTCACATTGGTCAGCGATGTGACCTAGTGTGTCTGAACCTACATCACCAAATTCTTTAGCGTCGGCAGTTGCACCGATACCGAATGAGTCTAGTACTAAAATAAATGCTCTTTTCATTGCTCGTTCCTTAGACCCACTCGGCTTTTTATTATGGTTGAGTAGGCCTTGTGTAATTACTTGTTCTATTAGATATCTTCTGCACGAATTTGGCGGTAAACCTCTGGAGTTGGTGTGTATTCACCACCTACTTTGATTGCACTGCGCAGTGCTTTTGCCGCTTCTTCCCATTGCTCTTCAGTGCGAGCGTGGATGACCGCAAGAGGTTTATCACTGTCTGCGACCTCACCTAGGCGGATGAACTCGTCGAAACCAACTGCGTAGTCGATTTCATCAGTAGCAACACGACGACCACCACCCATAGCAACCACAGCCATGCCGATAGCACGTGTATCCATTGCAGAGACAATGCCCGTTTCTGTTGCGTAAACTGGCTTGATGATTTCTGCTTTTTCTAAGTAGTTGTCGTAGTTTTCTACGAAGTCCGCAGGGCCGCCTAAGCCAGCAACCATCTTGCCGAAGCACTCAGCCGCTTTGCCGTTATCCAGCACTTCCATCAGTTTTGCGCGTGCGTCTTCTGTGTTCTCAGCAAGCTTGCCAAGTACTAACATTTCAGCACATGAAGCCATGGTCACTTCAAGTAGACGAGGGTTACGGTATTCACCCGTTAAGAAACGAACCGCTTCACGAACTTCCACTGAGTTACCCGCTGAAGACGCCAATACTTGATTCATGTCCGTAAGAATTGCCGTAGTCTTAGTGCCAGCACCGTTTGCTACCGCAACGATTGATTTTGCTAGCTCTTCAGACGCTTCGTAAGTTGGCATAAATGCACCTGAACCCACTTTTACGTCCATCACTAGCGATTCCAGACCCGCCGCCAGTTTCTTAGAAAGGATCGACGCCGTAATCAGGGAGATATTGTCTACCGTTGCGGTAATATCACGAGTCGCGTAAACACGCTTATCCGCAGGAGCAAGGTCACCAGTTTGACCGATGATCGCCACACCAGCGTCTTTGGTTACTTGACCAAAAACATCGTTGCTCGGCGTAATGTTGTAACCAGGGATAGATTCAAGTTTATCCAGCGTACCGCCTGTATGACCAAGACCGCGGCCAGAGATCATAGGTACGAAACCGCCACACGCTGCCACCATTGGGCCAAGCATTAAAGAAGTTACGTCACCCACACCACCGGTTGAGTGTTTGTCGACAATTGGACCACCGAAGTTCATGTGGCTCCAGTCGATAACCATGCCCGAATCACGCATTGCACACGTTAAGGCGATGCGCTCATCCATGGTCATTTCATTAAAGAAAATCGTCATAGCAAACGCCGCAATCTGACCTTCAGATACCGTGTTGTTCGCTACGCCTTGAATAAAGAAGTTGATTTCGTCGGCGGTTAGGACTTCGCCGTCACGTTTTTTACGAATGATTTCTTGTGGTAAATACATTAGTGCCTCCCAAGCTCTTTTGAGCCATGGTTGTAGTAGGATAGAAGAGGTTTGGTAGCACCCGTTTAGGTGCTACCGTTCAGACGCATTATTGGAATTAGTACGCTGTTGGATCAGCGACGTCGTCCGATACTTCTAATGTATTTAGTAGGTTGGTTAGCAGGCTAGACGCACCAAAACGGTAGTGACGAGCATCAACCCAGTTGTCACCTAGGATTTCGTCAGCCATTGCTAGGTATGCTGCTGCGTCTTCAGCAGTGCGCACACCACCTGCTGGTTTGAAACCAACAGTTTCTGCAACACCCATGTCGCGAATAACTTCAAGCATCATGCGAGCGTATTCTGGTGTTGCGTTTACTGGCACTTTACCAGTTGAAGTTTTAATGAAGTCAGCACCTGCTTCAATACAGATTTGAGATGCTTTCTTGATTAGTGCTTCTTCTTTTAGTTCACCTGTTTCGATGATCACTTTAAGAAGAATGTCACCACAAGCTTCTTTACATTGCTTAACTAGTTCGAAGCCTACTTTCTCATCACCCGCCATTAGCGCGCGGTAAGGAAAAACTACGTCAACTTCGTCTGCACCGTAAGCAACCGCCGCTTTTGTTTCGGCAACTGCGATTTCAATGTCGTCGTTACCATGTGGGAAGTTCGTTACTGTTGCAATACGAACCTCTGGCGTACCTTGCTCACGAAGTGTCTTCTTAGCAATAGGAATAAAGCGAGGGTAAATACAAATTGCAGCTGTGTTGCCTACTGCTGTTTTCGCGTCATGACATAGTGAGATCACTTTTGCATCAGTGTCATCGTCATTCAACGTAGTTAGGTCCATAAGTTTAAGTGCACGTAGCGCTGCTGCTTTTAAATCGCTCATTTCTATCTCCGATCAATATTCAAAAAATTCACTACTCAGCCTTACATCACGTCTTTAACTATAATCAACAAGTCGAGACAATGTGAGTAAATGGCTAAACAGTCTATTAATGAACGGACTTGGTTCCCTGAAGACTCGGCATATACAGCGAAAATTTATCATATGCCAATTGCTATCCTTGTCACCGCACAGTACCAGTTTGGCCTATGGCACAACAATCTATGATTGCGGTGTCTTTAATATCACATCACAAAGCAAAACGCCTATTAGATCTGATATTGCAGGGCAATTCATTTGCCCATCGATTATGTAATATTCATTACGTGATTAAGAATCAAGCTTAACCACTATCCTGTGATTAATACATTATAGAGTTTCACCGCAAAACTGTAGCACCAAATAGAGCGCAAACGGTTTGTATCTCAAAATTTCCTAGCCCCTATTCCATTGACTGCGTAATACCTCGACTAAGGCAAACACCCGATGAAATTTTGGAGCCCGAAAAACGAAAAATGCCCCGCAGCAATCTCTTGCTACAGGGCATGATGTAAAACGGCGTCTATATATTAAGAACCGATTCTAATTATAGTGCTGCAAGGCTTAAGCAGAAGCCTGCAATTGTCGCTGCCATAAGGTTAGACAACGTACCTGCAAGAACTGCTTTAACACCCATGCGAGCGATGTCACTACGACGGTTTGGTGCAAGGCTACCTAAACCACCAAGTAGAATCGCGATAGAAGAAAGGTTCGCGAAACCACATAGTGCGAATGAGATGATAGCTGTTGTCTTCTCAGACATTACTTCACCAGTTGCCGCGATTACTTGAGCGTTTTCACCTAGGTATGGTGTGAAGTTCAAGTAAGCAACGAATTCGTTCACTACGATTTTCTGACCGATGAATGAACCAGCTGTTACAGCTTCTGCCCATGGAACACCGATTAGGAATGCTAGTGGAGAGAACGCGTAACCTAGGATTAGCTCTAGTGTTAGTTCTGGCATGCCGAACCAACCACCGATGCCACCTAGCATACCGTTGATTAGCGCGATTAGACCAACGAATGCGATTAGCATTGCACCTACGTTAAGCGCAAGTTGTAGACCAGAAGCCGCACCGCCCGCAGCTGCGTCGATTACGTTAACTGGTTTGTCGTCACCGCCGTCCATCGCTTCTTCGATACTTTCGTGAGGCTGGTCAGTCTCAGGGTGAAGGATTTTAGCGAACAGTAGACCACCTGGTGCTGCCATGAATGATGCCGCAACTAGGTACTCTAGTGGAACACCCATAGATGCGTAACCAGCTAGTACACCACCAGCAACAGAAGCTAGACCACCACACATTACCGCGAATAGCTCTGATTGAGTCATTTTTGGAACGAATGGGCGAACAACTAGAGGTGCCTCAGTTTGACCTACGAAAATGTTAGCTGCAGCTGACATTGATTCCGCACGAGAAGTGCCTAGCGCTTTTTGTAGTGCGCCACCAAGAATCTTGATAACCCATTGCATAACGCCAATGTAGTAAAGAACTGAAATCAGTGCAGAGAAGAAGATCAGTGTAGGAAGAACACGGAATGCGAAGATGAAACCGCCGCCGCCGAATACTTCGAACATCTTGTCAGAAACAAGACCACCGAACAGGAATGATGAACCATCGTTACCGTAGTTGATAACGTTAGAAACACCTGAAGAGAAACCGTTTAGTAGATCACGGCCCCAAGGTACATACAGAACAAATGCACCTAATGCGAATTGGATAGCGAATGCGCCACCCACAGTTCTAAAGTTGATAGCTTTTCGGTTGTTAGAAAATGCTACTGCAATCGCAAGAAGCACTACCATACCGATTAGGCTCATAAACAGGCTCATAGTTTATGACTTCCTTATAAGTTATTTATTGGCGTGTTACAAAATGGAGCTATAAAGCGGGGGCAATTATACTCATGCAGAATCAATTAAAGTAATGCCAGCCTCACACTTTCCTATAAGATTCATGATTGATTCAACCAGCTTTGTGAGTTAATTCACAATAAGCAGGAAAACGTTTTCGATTTCAAACCACATCTTTAGATTTTATTCACATATCGAGAAAGCAAAATTGCTATTTTTCCACAGTTGAGAGGCAATCGATTGCTTTCGGCCGTTATGCAACTCTACGAGCTCATTAAAGACGTGAATGAGTTTGGCTGGGTGATTTGACTCCCCTTGATATCCAAGTATAGGCATATCTGGTGCGTCTGTTTCGATTACTAGGTTTTCGAGTGGTAATTTTTGAATTGCGTCGCGTGTTTTCTTGGCTCTTGGGTAGGTAATCGTTCCTCCTACACCGATAAAAAAACCTAATTTGACCCACTCCATGGCTTGCTGATAACTCCCAGAAAAAGCGTGTAGCACACCACCTCTAGGGAGATTCGCCGATTTCACCATTTGAATGAGGCGATTGTGCGCTTTTCGGCTATGTAAAATAACTGGGAGTTCGAAGCGTCTAGCCAGCTCAAATTGAACTTCAAGTATCTTTTCTTGCAACTGTGGATAAACATCAATGGCAAAATCTAAACCACACTCTCCTATTGCTACGCACTGTGGTCCTTTTTGATTTAGATAGCCTTCTAGCTCTGTAAGGTGCTGCTCAACGTTATCTTCAAGAAAATACGGATGAAAGCCGAGCGCATAATACAAATTGGCATGTTGCTCTGCCAAAGTTTGAATACGAGCCCAGTTTTGCGGACCGACGGAAGGAATCAAAATTCTTGCGACGCCTTGCGTTTGAGCAAGCTCAAGTTGATGCGCAAAGTCATCTTGAAACACATCAAAATCAAAGTGGCAGTGCGTATCAAAGAGCTTCATCTTGACGCTTTTTATCTGTATCTGCGGGCAGAAAATCAGAGGATGGTTGGGCTTCACTCTTCTCTTCAGTTTGATGGGCTGGGTCTTTTCGATATGGGACACAACTGCGTTTCTGATCGGGAGTTAACCCCATCTCTTTACACCAGTTGTCGTAACGCTTTAGCCCACGTTTAAACCAATTCATATCTTATCCTTATATAAAAACGCCCTTGGCTAAGTTTATAGCCAAGGGCGTTTTAAAATCTAGTTTGCGTTAAGGCTTACCCTAACCGCGCAAATTAGTGCTCACGCGTCGCACGGAAATCAACGTCAGGGAAACGCTCTTTCGCCAAGTTTAAGTTAACCATTGTTGGAGCGATATACGTTAGGTTATCACCACCATCCAATGCTAAGTTCGCTTGATTCTTGCGTTGGAACTCATCCAGTTTCTTCGCATCACCACACTCAACCCAACGAGCAGTTGCAACGTTAATGCCTTCATAAATCGCTTCAACGTTATACTCAGATTTCAAACGAGCCACAACAACATCAAACTGAAGTACACCAACGGCACCAACGATCAGATCGTTGTTCTGTAGAGGACGGAATACCTGTACCGCACCTTCTTCTGATAGCTGAACCAAACCTTTGAGAAGCTGCTTCTGCTTTAATGGATCTTTCAGGCGAATACGACGGAATAGTTCCGGAGCGAAGTTCGGAATACCAGAGAACTTCAGTGATTCACCTTGCGTAAAGGTATCACCAATCTGAATAGTGCCGTGGTTGTGTAGACCAATGATGTCACCGGCGTAAGCGTGTTCTGCACGTGCACGGTCACCAGCCATAAAGGTTACTGCATCAGAGATACTCACTTGCTTGCCAAGACGAACGTGGTTCATCTTCATACCTTGCGTGTAAGTGCCCGATACAATACGCATGAATGCGATACGGTCGCGGTGTTTTGGGTCCATGTTCGCTTGGATCTTAAATACGAAACCAGAGAACTTCTCTTCAGTCGCTTCAACTTCACGTTCAACCGCTTGACGAGTTTTCGGCGCTGGAGCCCATTCAGTTAGACCGTCTAGCATATGATCCACACCAAAGTTACCTAATGCAGTACCGAAGTAAACTGGCGTCAGGTCACCTGTTAGGAACATTTCCAAATCAAACTCAGGGCAAGCACCCATAACAAGCTCAAGCTCTTCTCGAACACTTTCCGCAAGGCCTGCACCAACTTTTTCATCAAGCTCTGGGTTATCGAGACCTTTGATGATTCGAACTTCTTGAATCTCATGACCGTGACCTGATTCGTATAAAATCGTTTCATCACGGTGAATGTGGTACACACCTTTAAATTCTTTACCACAGCCGATTGGCCATGTAATTGGCGCACACATCATGCCCAACTCGTTTTCTACCTCGTCCAATACTTCCATTGGATCACGAACGTCACGGTCAAGTTTGTTCATGAAGGTTACGATTGGCGTGTCACGCAGACGCGTTACTTCCATCAGCTTACGTGTACGATCCTCGACACCTTTCGCCGCATCGATAACCATCAAACACGAGTCTACTGCCGTTAACGTACGGTATGTATCTTCCGAGAAGTCTTCGTGTCCAGGCGTATCAAGTAGGTTTACCAGACAGTCATTGTAAGGGAACTGCATTACAGAAGTGGTTACCGAGATACCACGTTCTTTTTCCATTTCCATCCAGTCTGATTTTGCGTGCTGTGCGTTACCACGACCTTTAACCGTACCTGCTTTTTGGATCGCGTTTCCGAATAAAAGGACTTTTTCAGTAATGGTGGTTTTACCCGCATCCGGGTGAGAAATAATAGCGAACGTTCTGCGCTTAGACACTTCGCCTAAAAAAAGGGGATTTGACATTAGTTAATCTTCTAAATTACTTTCATGCTCACAAAATAGGCAAGCATATCTACTATTCGATATTGTGCGGTATTCTCGCTTATTATCGCTGTGCTAGCAAACTGGAAAGACATGAACTGAATTTACTCGGCTCACCAGCCTTTACCTGCAACTAACAAGGGAAAGCCAGCTCCACACAAAGAGATGTAAAAATTCAAAAAATTATTATTACATATTCAAAAGCCTCGAATCCGGATACGCATTTAAAGCATAAGTGTTGATGAGGTAATTAGTAACGGCCTAAAACTAACTCAAAAATAAGTAACTCATGATAATGGCGTCTTCCTTACCATTTCCCGATTTAGCTGGGTAATAGTTGTAACGACGGTCCACTTCATTAAAACCTGCTTGCTCATAAATATGGATAGCTGGGTGATTACTTTCACGCACTTCTAACCAAGCACTCTCTGCTTTGGCTTGTTCACAGTATTCAATAAACGCGTCCAGCAATTTTTGCCCTAGCCCTCTGCCCTGTTGAGAAGGCGCTACTGCAATATTTAATAGTGTCACTTCTCCAACAATATTCTGTCCATAGAAGTAACCAACCACTTGAGAGCCTTCCAACATCACATGATGGCAAGCACCGCGACTGGATAAGTCACGAACCAAAGATTCGGCCCAAGGGTGAGAATGTGCTTGCTGCTCGATTTGCAAAACTTGGTCGAGGTGCTCTGCACGCATCGGCGTAATTTCAATTGTCACGCATTAGCTCCGTTAAGAGTACGAACAGATTTGTTGCCACAATGCGCGGCGCTGTTCGTTATTACCATCAATATCTTGTAATAGTGGCGAGGTCAGGTGCTTTGCCTTGATGCTTTTATCAGCCTCACAGCCTGCAAACCACACCCACTCTAGCTGATGTTCACCCAGCATGGATAAGCGCTCAGGCTCTAGGTGTAGCGCATCATCAAGCGTGAGCTTAATGCTTTTTAATACGCGCTCAAACATCAATGCCGTCTCGTTTTCTGGACATATTGGCGATACCAATAGGAGTTTACATGAACTTTGCAAATCCAATAATGGCGATTGATAGCCTTCCAGTCTTTCAGGGTGTACCAGCTCCCATGTGCTGATCCCCATTTCACGTAAATACTGTTTCTCGTTAATTGACATTTTCCGTCACCTATTTGAACGAGGGCAATCCTATCAAATTATCGCGATTATACCTAAAGGACTTCAAGGAACACCTGAACACAATGAGATGATTTGGATATTCCTGAACATAGCGTTTTGCCAACGGCCACACATTGGGTATGACATATGAGGTACATTATGAAATTCTTAAATACGCTACTACTTTGCACACTGGTAGCCGCCACCAGTATGAGTGTTTTTGCTAATAACAGCGATGAGTGGGAGCTGATTGCAACGAAAACCGTTAACTTTCATACAGAAACAGATACCGTGACACCAAATAGCCTATTCCGAAACCGAAGCTTCAGTAAAATAAAACTAAAATGTGTGCAAGGAACGGTAGACATTAATGGTTTAAAAGTCGTCATGACAGATGGTAGTGAGAAAAAGCTTTCCTCTATGGGCGTACTAACAAGCGGATTGTCGACTCGTGCCTGGAGCCTTCCAGGTACAAAAGAAGCCAAGCTAAAACAGATTGAAATGACTTACAGTAGCTGGGGAAGCACAAAACTCAGCCTGCTAGGGGTAAGTAAAAAAGCGAAAATAGAGGTCTGGGGCAAAAAGAAAAGTAACCAGTCATCCTAACCTCCCTATCTCAGTTTTCAGTGAATAAGAAAGAAGCCCACTTAGTCGTGGGCTTCTTTCATTTACAGTTCAGAGAACTCTGGCGCATAGTCTATGCGTCCGGAGCGTCCAGCACATTGACCTTCGACCAACTCTGCGACTCGAAATGCACCTTTAGGGACATCCCAAGCACATTCAAAGCCCATCTCGTCGCATGATTGAAAACCCTGGCGCGCGTAATAATCAGGATCGCCCAACACCACACACACTGGGTAGCCAAAATCACGCAGTGAATCAAAACCTTCTTTGATCAACTCTGCAGCGATGCCTTGGCGACGGTAATCTTCATGAACAGCTAATGGCGCTAGCCCTTGCCATGACAAATCTTCACCATTTAAGGTCACTGGGCTAAATAAAGCATGGCCTATCACCTCTCCCTCATCTGTACACGCGACTAAGGAAAGCGTGAATTTGCTGTTTTCGCGCAAACGCATCACAAGCTCAGCTTCAGCTTCCGTTGGGAAGGCGTGTTTCAATAAGCGGTCAATGGTAAGAATGTCCGCTGGGGCTTCAGTTCGAATAAGCATTCGCTACTCCGGTTGGTTGTGCAGGCGCTTGAACTCCTTTCTGAACAAAATCAGCCAATTGATTCAAAGCGACTTGCATTGCTTTCGGTAACTGCTCTAAGTCGACACTGTCCATTAAGTTTTTCACTTCTAAGCCAAGCTCAGTATCACCTTCAATTGAAAGGCGACGTTGGAAGAACAGTGTGTCAGGGTCTTCTTTACGACCAGCAATCAGTACTAGGTCGTTTAGATTACCACTAAAACTCACATCTTCCTGAACTGGTTTTTCAGCTACCACCAATTTTTCGTCTTGATAGCTGATGTACCATGCTAAGTTCAAGTCTTTAATCGCAACTTTTAACCACTTGTCTTCAAGGAACTCAAAGTCACCATCTTCCAAGGCTTCTTTAAACACCATTTTTAGCCCTTCCAGCAACGCTTTTTGCTGAATTGGCTGTGGTAATAACTGGACTGGAGAACGCAAAATATTAGCTGCGTTCTTTACTAGTTGACTGCGAATCTTGTTTAACACGTTCATTATCCGTTACTTTGTCATTAGGTTGCTTATATTAAGCAATCGTGGCGATGAGATTACTGTTATGTATCAATAAAGTGCTTATTTTAGATTGGTGGTTTATTGCTCACTAACGCTTCTTTTTTTGAACTTACGTGTATTATTGATGCGAACAGGTGGATAAACACTTTTACAACCGTATTTTCAAAGTTATAGTTATCTGAGCGTATCCATGTGATTGTCGACTGCACAGCTAAAACCGCGAGCCCTTTAATGGCAGGTAACACTTTAGCTTGGTGGTAGACCGCCGCAGGCTTATCAGGGTGTCGCTTTTTATACACGGACGAATAATCTGGCTCATTGGAGATCGGTAATACCCTAATGCCTTCCCAGCAATTAAAACATTGGTTTGCCACGCTAACCTCAAATAGCCCTTTCTTCTTTGCCATTCTTGATAAAAAACACAATTATCGAATGGTAAGTGACCGTTACTGCGATATCGCAGGTTTAAGTCATGAGGAAATCGTCGGCTTAAACGATTGCCAAGTGCTGGGTGAACAGTTTTATAAGAAGCTTGCACCATACTATCAGCGCGCGTTCAAAGGGGCACATGTCGAAGCCGAAATCACGCTCGATGAAACCGACCTTGAAACCAGTCTTCACTTTAGTCTTTCGCCAGTTTTTGAAGGTAACGACATTCGCTTTGTTGTTTTTCACGCTGTCGATACTTCAGAAAAGCAGATACTCGTTCGCTCCTTAGAAGAGTCCGAAAGTAAGTTTGCGAAGTTAACACAACTGCTACCAGACGGCTTACTGCTTATCGAAGATGATATTGTCATCTCTGCGAACCCCGCATCAGCGCGCCTTCTCGGACTTAACTCTCCTCATGAATTGTTGGGCGAAGAGCTAAGTCGTTTATTCATCGATGAAAATAGTAAAAAGGTATTTAGTCATCGATTGAGTACATTAATTTCTGACAAACCTTTTGTCTGCTTAACCAGCGCAAGATGCGGCTTTGAACGGAAAGTTCAGCTACACGCGGATTCCACGGCGATATTAGGTAGCGAATCTCAAATTATCCTAATCCAAGATGCTGATGATGCGCCCAAAAACCTGTCTTCTGCATCGAATGAAGACATACACATTGACTCGCTCACCAAACTCTACAACCGCTTTGGCTTCACCAAACGTTTGGAACAGCTGATCAAAAAGCAAACACCGCTTCTGGTGTTCTATTTGGATATCGATAACTTCAAAAACATTAATGACTCACTTGGTCACCATATTGGCGATAAAGTGATTCAAGAGGTATCGGCCCGTCTTAAACGGTTACTGCCAAACCAAGCGATAATTGGTCATTTGGGTGGCGATGAGTTTGGCGTCATTCTACCGGAGCCAGAAAACACCCGCATGGCTGAAATTTTGTCCGATCGCATTATCTCGTTGATCAACCAACCTTTCGACTTGCACCACTTCAGCAAACGCCTTGCCTGTTCAATTGGTAGCGTTCGATACCCTGAAGACGGACAAGATGCGCGAATCCTACTACAAAATGCCGATACTGCGATGTATGAAGCCAAAGATCGTGGTAGAAATCGTCTGATCAAATTTAACGATCAAATGAACAAAGAAGCGCGTATGCGTTTGTGGCTTGAAATCGAACTGCAAAAAGCATTGCAGCAGAACGGTTTGGAAGTGTGGTATCAACCTAAGGTTAACGCGCGAGACTTCAGTATCAACGGCGCAGAAGCACTCGTTCGTTGGAAGCATCCAGTCGAAGGGTACATTAGTCCCGGCTCATTCATTCCTGTCGCCGAGCGCGCTGGGTTAATCGAACACCTTGGACGTGTCGTGATGCGTGATGTTTTCAATACGGTAAAACGTTGGAAGCAACAAGGCATACTGCCAGGCCGTGTCGCCATCAACCTCTCTCCCGAGCAATTTGGCAACCCACAGCTGATCGACTTTATGGAAAAGCTGCTTCGCACTACCGAGCTTGATCCAAGCTGCATTACCTTCGAGCTAACCGAAAGTGCCGTGATGAGTGATAGCGAACATACACTGCAAATGTTGAATGCGATTAAAAAGCTAGGCTTCGCTCTCTCTATCGATGACTTTGGTACCGGCTACTCTTCTCTTTCCTACTTAGCGCGTTTCCCTATTGACGAGCTAAAAATCGACCGCGCTTTTATTAATGATATCGACACACTACCGAAACAAGTCACTGTGATTGAAAACATCATTAATCTGGGTAAGTCGCTCGACTTAACTGTCGTTGCCGAGGGGGTGGAAACCCACCAGCAAGCTACTTTGCTCTCTAACCTTCAATGTAATGCGATTCAAGGATTCCATTTTTATCGCCCGCAGCCAAAACATGAAATTGAAGAGCTGTTTGTACAGAATCGTCGTCACAAGAACTAACCCCGCCCCGATACCCTTACTCGCAAGGGGTAAATATCGACTTTATTGAGCTAAACCTAACTTAGGTCAATTTCGCTATTCATAATTCTTCATAAAATGCGGACACCTTTTTATTCTCAATGATTGTGAGCATATGGAACTCTTGTGTCCCGCGGGTAACCTGCCTGCGTTAAAAACTGCGATTGATTGCGGTGCCGATGCCGTCTACATTGGTTTCAAAGATGATACCAACGCCCGTCACTTTGCTGGCCTCAACTTTAACGGCAAGAAATTAGAAAAAGCGGTGCAATACGTTCATGACCGCAATAAAAAAATTCATGTCGCGTTGAATACCTTCGCTCATCCCAATGGCTTCGAGCGCTGGACGAACGCAGTAGACAATGCAGCGGCACTGGGTGTAGACGCGCTGATTGTTGCAGACATTGCAGTGCTGGAGTACGCGGCTCGCAAATATCCCGATCTGGAACTACACCTTTCAGTGCAAGCATCAGCGACCAACGTCGCAGCCATTGATTTTTACAAACAAAACTTCAACGTAAAACGGGTAGTATTACCTCGCGTTTTATCGATTCATCAGGTCAAACAGCTTTCACGCAACATCACTAGCGATGTCGAGTTAGAAGTCTTTGCTTTTGGTAGCCTTTGTATCATGTCTGAAGGTCGCTGCTACCTATCGTCATACATGACAGGCGAGTCTCCAAACACTGTGGGAGCATGCTCTCCAGCTAAGTACGTTCGCTGGCAAGAAACAGAAAATGGTCTGGAATCCCGCCTTAACGACATTTTGATCGATCGCTACAGCACCGGTGAAAATGCGGGCTACCCTACCTTGTGTAAAGGCCGTTTCGAAGCAGAAATCGAAGGCGAGAAAAAACGCTACCACGCACTGGAAGAACCAACCAGTTTGAACACCCTCTCTATGCTGCCAGAACTATTTGCTGCAAATGTGGCGTCTGTAAAAATTGAAGGTCGCCAACGTAGCCCAGCTTACGTAGAACAAGTCACTCGAACATGGCGAGCCGCGATTGACCGTTACCAAGCAAACCCAGAAGCTTACCAAGTCGAAGCGGCTTGGGATGCCGCATTGGCAAACGTGTCTGAAGGTACGCAGACCACACTTGGTGCTTATCACCGCAAATGGCAGTAGAGGTTAAGATGGATAATTCAATGAAATACGCGCTTGGCCCGCTGTTGTACTTCTGGCCAAAACAAGACATCGAAGCGTTTTATGAACAAGCGAAATCAAGCTCCGCGGACATCATCTATCTTGGGGAAACCGTATGTTCAAAACGTCGAGAAATGAAGCCTTCGCATTGGCTTGAAATCGCAAAAGAGCTGTCTGCATCTGGCAAGCAAGTGGTGCTATCAACGATGGCACTACTAGAAGCTCCGAGTGAAGTAAACATAATGAAGAAGTACATCGACAACGGTGACTTCGCGATTGAGGCAAATGACGTATCTGCTGTTCAATTGGCATCAGAGCATAAAGTGCCTTTCGTCGTTGGTCCTGCAATCAATACTTATAACGCACACACGCTCAACTTATTTTTGAAGCAAGGTATGATGCGTTGGTGCATGCCTGTCGAACTCTCTCGCGAATGGTTAAACGATACTTTAGTTCAGTGTGACGAGCTTGGTATTCGTAACAAGTTTGAAGTTGAGGTATTTAGCCACGGTTATTTGCCTTTAGCGTATTCCGCTCGCTGTTTCACAGCCCGAGCTGAAAACCGAGCGAAAGACGATTGCGAAACCTGCTGTATCAAATACCCTACGGGTATCCAGGTCAGCAGCCAAGAAGGGCAAGAAGTCTTTAACCTTAACGGCATTCAAACACAGTCAGGGTATTGCTACAACCTCATCAATGACTTACCAAGTATGAAAGGGCTGGTTGATGTGGTCCGGTTAAGCCCTCTTGGTATCGACACTTTTTCAGAGTTAGAGCGTTTTCGCTCAAACGAATACGGCGATAATCCTGAAAAGCTCGAAAGCCGCCAATGCAATGGCTATTGGCATCAACTAGCGGGCTTAGAAGTAAAAACCATTTAATCCTTAAAGATAAAAGCGAGGCCTAGCCTCGCTTTTATCTGTTAGCTTTTGTTAGCAGGCTTGCACCCTTGGTTCGACAGAACTCTCATTAAGCAGCTTTTTCACATCTCGCCACAACACACTGGTCACGACCAAACTCAATGCAATGTTAGACAATGGGAAAGCTAACCAAATACCTGTCACGCCGAAAAGTTTCGGCATAATGAATAAGAATGGCAACTGGACCAGCATGTTGCCTAGTGTTACAAACATAGCTTTGCTGCCTTTGTTTACTGATTGATAGTACGCGGCCGCCACAACTAAAAAACCATCTAAGAACAACGCAAACATGTGTAAACGAATCCCGATCACGGTGCTATCAATCAACTGTTGGTCAGCATTATTAAACACCGCAACCAGTTCGTACGGGAAAAGGTTCATCAAAACAACGAACGCCACCCCACCAAGCACAGATGTCCCCATCGCGACCTTTAATAACTTTCTGATGTTCTCCTGATTACGTGCACCGTGGTTGAAGCTCACTAAAGGCTGCATACCATTCGCAATTCCTTCGGCTATCAGATAGTAAACCGTCACGATGTACCCCAAAATGGCGTACGCTCCGATCAACATTGCACTTCCGTATTGAGCAAATAACGCGTTGTGCAGTGCCACCATCACAGAGCCGTAGGCGTACATAAAGAAACTTGATGTACCTATCATGATAATCTTTGGTGCAGCATCAACCTGAACTTTGAAGTCGCGGATACGAAGGCGTAATGTTGCTTTTGAAGTAAAGAAGTAACCAATACCTAGCACAGTGACCACTAATTGTGCAAGTGCAGTGGCAATAGCGGCTCCGGTTAACTCCCACTCCAACCAAGCAATAAATACGTAGTCTAATACGATGTTAATAACGGCACCGATGACCATCAAAATCGTTGCTAAGTTCGGGCTGTCGTCATTGCGTAACAGAAACGGAACCGCGATAGAACCCAACGTGAATACGCACGCGACAATCAGAATATGCAAATATTGCAGCGCAAGTTCAAACACTCGCCCTTCCGCTCCTTGCCAGCGAATAAATTCATCCGAAAACAAGAACAATATTGTAGCAACGATTGGCATCAATGCCGCTAACAACGTCAATCCGGTCGTTAGGATTCGCTTAGCGCCTTCATGATCGTTCTCTCCTTGCTTGATCGAGGTCAGTGCACCAGTCCCCACCCCAATCATCATTCCTATACCGAGGATCGAACCGATAATAGGCCACGCAACATTGATCCCAGCTAATCCGTCAGCGCCAACATAACGGCCAATAAAAATGCCATCAACTATTTGATACAAACCGTTTACGAGCATTGCTGCGACGGTTGGAATCGTATATTTCCAAAACTGTCTATAAATTGAGTTTTGCATGACTGTCACCAGTAGTTAGCAAAGCTAACCATTTAATTAGCAAGGCTAACTAAATGGTTAAATTAAATAAAAGAAAAATGAAACACCAAAGGCTAATGCGTACAGCGGAGGCCTTTGGTTTAGTTTAAAATGACTTATTGCTCAATGCTTTATTCAGTAAAGCTTGTAACTGCTCAGCTTCTTGCTGATTTAATTGTTGCATCATTTGTTCAGAGATATCTTTGTACACTACCTGCTCCAAAGACATTTTTTCTGCGACTTCTTCTGTAAGCAACACACGCTTAGCACGAGCATCCTCATTACATGCGATGCGTTTCACCAAACCCTTTTTTTCCAGACGCACAACCATTGTCGACGCGGAAGGCTTAGTCACTTGCAGCTCTTCTGCAAGATCGGTTATTCGCACACCCTCAGGGTAAACCTGAATCACACGTAAATAATCGAACTCATTAAAGCTTAGATGTGATAATGGATCTTCTTTGGCATAGACACGCCAAGCTTTGGCGCAAAAACGCTCTAAATCAATCAAGCTTTCTTCTAATGCCATAAAAGCCACCACCACTTAGTTAGCAAGACTAACTATTTTAAATGAGTCACTCATCAAGTTCAATCATAAAAAAAGCCGCTCTCATCGAGCGGCTCTAAATCATTCAATTTCCAGCTTCTTGGCAGCCTTTAACTTGGCCAATCTATCTTGCTGTAATTGATCGTAGATTTGCGCCAATTCCAAGAAAGAATAGCGATGCTCAACATAATCGTAAACGTTGAACGAAATCGCGAGCTTATAAAGTGAGATGGCACTTGCGATATCACCTTCAAGCTGATTACGCTTTCCAAGGTAGAAATACGTTTCCGTCAATCGTTCAGCTAGGCGATAATTCTCTCTTGTTCCATCCATAATTGCTTTAAGAGCGTCTTCGTCCGAGACATCTCGCAGCATGATAGCAACAAGAACCCACCCCCACTCTTCACTGCGATCACGTAAATAACGCTGTTGAAGATTGGCTTTTGCTTGCTCTGGATTTTGCTCAGCTTCGATGATGTACAGCCATAATGAACGAAAAGGATCCGTTGGCATTTCTTGATAATGCTTGGTCATATCTTCTAAAGCGAGATCAATTCGGCCACCATAATACAGTGCAATCGCACGGTTGCGCTCAGCATAGGTATTATCAGGAGCCAACTCTATGGTCGAGTCAAACGCTTCATATGCCGCGTCAAACTCCCCCACTTGGGTGAAATACACCCCCAAAAGATTGAAGATATCCGGTTGAGCAGGATTCAACTGCAAAGACTGGTTAAAGTCCAAACGGGCAAGATCACGCAAACCAACGCTGTCGTAGTAGCTACCGCGCTCATAATGCATTTTAGCGCGCACTTCATCACTAAGGTCGGGACGTTGTAGCAACTGCGAGAGACGCGCGATTTGTACTTCTTGTTGAACACTAGGCTGAAGTGGCACCGCCATCGGTGGATATAACCACTTTTGTGCTGATTGTTGAGAAGTATTTGCACAACCGGTCAGCGCGATAGCAACACATAAAATTGCGGTTTGAAACCATTTCACTAATTGATACTCCTGTTTGGACCGCTCAAGATTTGTTTCTCTTAATGCAATATAGGCGATAACCTCGTTTGAGGTTAATACATCGAAACAAACCAAAAAAGGGGAGCGAAAATGCTCCCCTTTTATAACATGCTTTCAGGCCCTTAATCTAATAAAAGGCTGAAAGTCTCATTTTGTCTTACTCGTCTTTAGCAGCCGGTGCTTCAGCAGCAGCTTCTTCAGCTGGCTTTTCTACCGCTTCTTTCATGCTTAGACGTACACGGCCTTGGCGGTCGATTTCAAGAACTTTAACTTGAACTTCTTGACCTTCAGCTAGGTAGTCAGACACTTTCTCTACGCGTTTTTCTGCGATTTGAGAAATGTGTACAAGACCATCTTTGCCTGGAAGAACCGTTACGAATGCACCGAAGTCTGCTAGACGTGCAACTTTACCTGTGTAGATACGGCCCACTTCAACTTCAGCAGTGATCTCTTCGATACGGCGGATAGCTTCTTTCGCAGCAGTGCCTTCAGTTGCCGCAATCTTGATAGTACCGTCGTCTTCGATTTCGATAGTTGTACCAGTCTCTTCAGTTAGAGCACGGATAACTGCACCACCTTTACCGATAACGTCTTTGATCTTCTCAGCGCTGATCTTCATCGTGTGAATACGCGGAGCAAATTCAGAGATGTCTTCACGAGCACCAGAGATAGCTTCATCCATTACAGATAGGATGTGCTTACGTGCGCCTTGAGCTTGGTTAAGCGCAATTTGCATGATTTCTTTAGTGATGCCTTCGATCTTGATGTCCATTTGAAGTGCAGTGATACCAGTGTTAGTACCTGCTACTTTAAAGTCCATGTCACCTAGATGGTCTTCATCGCCAAGGATGTCAGAAAGTACAACGAAATCGTCACCTTCTTTAACAAGACCCATTGCGATACCAGCAACAGATGCTTTGATTGGTACACCTGCGTCCATAAGTGCAAGAGAAGTACCACATACTGAAGCCATTGAAGATGAACCGTTAGATTCAGTGATTTCCGATACAACACGTACTGTGTATGGGAACTCATCAACAGAAGGCATTACTGCAGCAATACCACGCTTCGCCAGTTTACCGTGGCCGATTTCACGACGCTTAGGAGAACCTACAAAACCAGTTTCACCTACACAGTATGGAGGGAAGTTGTAGTGCAGTAGGAAGTGATCTTTACGCTCACCAGTTAGCTCATCGATGATTTGAGCATCACGCTGAGTACCTAGCGTTGCCGTAACGATCGCCTGAGTTTCACCACGAGTGAATAGCGCGCTACCGTGAGTACGAGGAAGAACACCAGTACGTACATCTAGTGCACGAACCATGTCTTTTTCACGGCCATCGATACGTGGGTTACCTGCAATAATACGGCTACGTACTACTGTCTTCTCTAGATCATGGAAGATAGTGTGGATTTCTTTTGTATCTGCTTCAGGATCTTCAGCAAGAAGAACTTCATTTACTTCCGCAGCGATCTCATGGATGCGGTCGTAACGAGCCATTTTCTCAGTAATTTGGTAAGCTTCAACAAGTTTAGCTTCTGCTAGATCAGCAATCTTATTTTTAAGCGCTGTGTTCTCTTCAGGAGCAACCCAATCCCAAGCAGGAGTTGCAACTTCTGCTTTGAATTCGTTGATAGCTTGAATAGCAACTTGTTGTTGGTCATGACCATAAACAACCGCCGCTAGCATTTCTTCTTCAGTTAGGTTGTCCGCTTCTGACTCAACCATCAGTACTGCTGACTCTGTACCTGCAACAACAAGGTCAAGCTTAGAAGTTTCTAGTTCAGTTTGGCTAGGGTTAAGTACAAGCTGACCATCGATATGACCAACACGCGCCGCACCGATAGGGCCGTTGAATGGAATGCCAGAGATAGCAAGAGCAGCAGAAGTACCGATCATTGTAACGATATCTGGCTGAACATCTGGGTTTACAGACATTACTGTCGCGATAACCTGAACTTCGTTTTTAAACGCGTCTGGGAATAGCGGACGGATTGGACGGTCGATTAGACGAGCTGTTAGCGTTTCGCCTTCAGAAGGACGACCTTCACGTTTGAAGAAGCCGCCTGGGATTTTACCCGCAGCGTAAGTACGCTCTTGGTAGTTAACCGTTAGTGGGAAGAAGTCTTGACCTGCAACGGCTTCTTTTTTACCTACAACAGATACGAATACAGACGTATCATCCATTGTGACCATAACTGCTGCTGTAGCTTGACGTGCAATAACGCCAGTTTCTAAAGTAACTGTGTGGTTACCGTACTGGAACGTTTTAACAACTGGTTTTTCGAACATTGTTATTCCTTGTTTCTAATCTTCCTTTAGTGCTTAAAGAAATCTTAGATGTGTTAATTGACACTCAAGGCATTACGAATCGCGACTAGTAAAAAGAAACTCGGAAATTCCTTTTGAATAGTCGCGACCTTTTGGTCGACGTGGTTGACTGTAATGCTATGAGCTTTTGAGAAAACCTCTTACAAGGTTTAGCCGCCAGTATTATAACGGCATAAGTCTAATTTGGCTAAATTTAGGCAACAAAAAAGGGGCATAAAGCCCCTTTTTAGACAAACTGCTATGCAGTCGCTGATTAGCGACGTAGGCCTAGACGTTTGATTAGGTCTTGGTAGCGAGCTAGGTTTTTACCTTTTAGGTAATCTAGAAGCTTACGACGACGAGAAACCATGCGTAGAAGACCACGACGGCTGTGGTGATCGCCTTTGTGCGCTTTGAAGTGACCTTGTAGGTGGTTGATAGAAGCTGTAAGTAGAGCTACTTGAACTTCTGGTGAACCAGTGTCGCCTTCGCCTTGTGCGTATTCTGCAACGATTGCTGCTTTAGTTTCTGCATTCAGAGACATAATTCTCTCCTAATAAGAGTAGGTTTAAAGTTGTAGCAGCCAATCTCTGATTCAGCCGCTACGCGAAGCGCGGATTATAGGGAAATTTCCTATCTCGTGCAATATAAAAATACCGACACTCAGGTCGGTATTTTCAATCATTTACTTGGATGCAACGTCATCTCGGAACACGACCAATCGCTTAGGAGCGATTTTGCCATCTTCGTTCATTTCGCCAACGCCAATAAACAAGCGTTCTTCACCCATAGTAAGGCGAAGTGAGCCCTCAGTCGGAGCACCAAATACTTGAACGGGCTGCCCATGTTGGACCATATCCGCCAGTTCAGGCACCAAGTTGACTTCTGGTAAGTCTTCTACCGCTGTATCCATTGGCAAAAGTAGCGGGTCCAGTAGTTCTCGAGGCGCTCGTTCCTCTCGGTGAGCTTGCTCTAGCAACTCATTTAGTTGCTCAAGTGTTACCATATTCTCGTAAGGGTATTTAGCAACACCAGTACGACGAAGCATAGTTACGTGCGCACCACAACCTAACATTTCGCCCAGATCATCAACGATAGTACGAATATAGGTACCTTTAGAGCAGTGCACTTCCATCTCTACTTCATCGCCTTCAAAACGGTGAAGAACAATCTCATATACCGTGATCTTACGAGATTCACGCGGAACTTCGATGCCTTTACGAGCGTATTCATACAAGGGTTTACCTTGATACTTCAACGCAGAGAACATGGAAGGCACTTGATCAGACTCACCACGGAACTGATCAATGCACGCTTCTAGCTTGTCTAACGTAACATCGACTGGACGCGTCTCTACAACTTCACCATCCGAGTCAGACGTATTGGTACGTTCACCCAGCTTTGCGATCACGCGGTAGCGTTTATCAGAATCAAGAAGAAACTGAGAAAATTTTGTCGCTTCACCCAAGCAAATTGGCAGCATGCCTGTCGCTAATGGGTCCAAGGCTCCAGTGTGGCCTGCTTTCTCAGCAAAGTAGATTCGCTTTACTTTTTGCAGTGCATCATTGGAAGAGATACCTGTTGGTTTGTCCAACAGTATAACGCCATTAATTGGACGACCTTTACGACGACGAGCCATTATTCTTCGTCCTCACGACCAGAATCTTTTTGCTTTTGTTTGTCTGAACTAACGACTTCAGACACTAGGTTAGACATACGCATACCTTCAACAAGCGTATTGTCATAGTGGAAGCGGATTTCTGGCGTTAAACGTAGACGAATACGCTTACCTAACATCATGCGAATGTGCACTTCGTGCTCACGTAGCGCTGCTAGACATGATTCTGGTGTTTGCTCACCCACACACAGGAAGGTCACAAATACTTTTGCGTAAGCTAGGTCACGAGAGACTTCTACGTCTGAGATCGTCACCATGCCAAGGCGAGAGTCACGAACTTCACGTTGAAGGATCATCGCTAGTTCTTTTTGCAGCTGCTGTGCAACGCGCTGCGTGCGGCTAAATTCTTTTGACATATCTTTACTCTTATATAGAAAGAATGGGGGGTTGGTCAAAGCCAGCCCCCCATGGTGTATTCAACAACCAATTACTACTTATCTTTCAAAGACAATATTAGTAATTTTAGTCAATTAGTCTAGAGTACGTTTAATTTCAACGATTTCGAAGACTTCGATTTGGTCACCAACGCGAACATCATTGTAGTTCTTAACGCCGATACCACATTCGTAGCCATTCTTAACTTCTTGAACGTCATCTTTGAAACGACGTAGTGACTCTAGTTCACCTTCGTAAATAACAACGTTATCACGTAGTACACGGATTGGGTTGTTACGCTTGATCACACCTTCTGTAACCATACAACCAGCGATAGCGCCCAGTTTCGGTGACTTAAACACGTCACGAACTTCAGCAAGACCAATGATCTCTTGCTTGAATTCTGGAGCAAGCATACCGCCCATTGCTTGTTTCACTTCATCAATCAATTGGTAAATGATTGAGTAGTAACGTAAGTCAACAGCTGCGGCTTCAACAGCACGGCGAGCAGAAGCATCTGCACGAACGTTAAAGCCAAGGATGATTGCGTTTGAAGCTTCCGCTAGTACTACGTCAGTTTCCGTAATACCACCTACACCAGAACCAACGATGTTCACTTTAACTTCGTCAGTAGATAGCTTAACTAGTGAGTCAGCGATTGCTTCTACAGAACCTTGAACGTCTGCTTTAAGTACAACGTTAAGTTCAGCAACTTCACCAGCAGTCATGTTAGAGAACATGTTCTCTAGTTTAGATTTCTGCTGACGAGCAAGTTTCACTTCACGGAACTTACCAGCACGGTAGTTAGCTACTTCACGCGCTTTACGCTCGTCACGAACTACTGTTGCTTCATCACCTGAAGATGGTACACCTGAAAGACCTAGGATCTCTACAGGGATAGATGGGCCAGCCGAAGTAATTTCTTTACCTAGCTCATCACGCATGGCACGAACACGGCCGTATTCTTGACCACAAAGAACGATGTCGCCTTTGTTTAGTGTACCTGATTGAACAAGTACTGTTGCAACTGGACCACGACCTTTATCTAGGCGAGATTCAACAACAACACCAGATGCCATGCCTTCAGCTACAGCTGTAAGTTCAAGAACTTCAGACTGAAGAAGGATTGCTTCTAGAAGACCATCGATGTTTGTACCCTGTTTAGCAGAGATGTGAACGAACATGTTCTCACCGCCCCACTCTTCAGGAATAACGTCGTATTGAGCAAGCTCGTTCTTAACGTTATCTGGGTTCGCGTCTTCTTTATCGATCTTGTTCACAGCAACAATTAGAGGAACGCCTGCCGCTTTCGCGTGCTGAATCGCTTCTACTGTTTGTGGCATTACGCCATCGTCTGCTGCAACTACAAGAACAACGATATCTGTTGCTTGAGCACCACGAGCACGCATTGCAGTAAACGCTGCGTGTCCAGGAGTATCAAGGAACGTGATCATGCCGTTGTCTGTTTCAACGTGGTACGCACCAATGTGCTGAGTAATACCACCCGCTTCGCCAGAAGCAACGTGTGTGCGACGGATGTAGTCAAGTGTTGACGTTTTACCGTGGTCAACGTGACCCATGATAGTAACAACTGGAGCACGCGGAACTGCTTCCGCGTTAGTGTCACGGTCAGATAGTACCGCTTCTTCCAGTTCGTTCTCTTTACGAAGAACTACTTTATGGCCCATTTCTTCAGCAACAAGTTGTGCTGTTTCTTGGTCGATCACTTGGTTGATAGTCGCCATAGCGCCCATCTTCATCATTACTTTGATAACTTCTGTCGCTTTAACCGACATCTTGTTAGCAAGTTCTGATAGAACGATCGTTTCGCCAATTACAACGTCTTGCTTAGCAACCGTTGCTGACTTATCAAACCCGTGCTGCATTGAAGTCGGCTTAGCAAGTTTGCCCTTACGACCTCTACCGCCACGTTGGTTGTTACGGCCACCGCGAGCTTGGTCGTCTTTACCCGAAGCTGCTTTTTTCTTCTTACGACGACCGCCTTCTACTTTGCGATCTGCTTCATCTTCGGCTTCACGTGCGTATTGTGAAGTCGTTACATGGTAATCTGTATCTTCCATATCACCCTTTTTCTCTTCTGCAGCAGACCAACGCTCTTTATTCTTTTCAGCCAATTCGCGAGCTTCTTCAAGCTTGCGCTGACTTTCCTCTTCAGCCTTACGCTTAGCTTCTTCTTCCTGACGACGTTTAAGCTCGTCGGCCTCTTTTCGCGCTGCTTCTTGCTTAATTTTCTCTTCAGCATCACGCTTTGCTTTTTCTTCAGCATTACGTTGTGCATTCGTATCTACGTCTCGCTTCGCTTTTTCTTCAGCTTCACGTTTCGCTTTTTCTTCCGCTTCACGTTTTGCAGCTTCTTCAGCTTCACGTTTTGCAGCTTCTTCAGCTTCACGTTTTGCAGCTTCTTCTGCTGCACGTTTTGCTGCTTCTTCTGCTTCACGTTGTGCTGCTTCTTCAGCTTCACGTTTCGCTTCATCTTCAATTGTGCTGCGCTTCACGTATGTACGTTTTTTGCGCACCTCAACCTGAACATTCTTACTCTTACCACCACCCGCGTTCACACTAAGTGTACTACGAGTTTTACGCTGAAGCGTAAGGCGAGTCGGCTCTGAATCACCTGATTTATCACCGTGTTCTTTCTTTAAATGAGAGAGAAGCTTCTGCTTCTCTTCATCAGTAACATTGTCAGAGCTCGCCTTTTTAATGCCAGCGTCAGCAAGTTGTTCAATCAAGCGGTCGACTGGCGTACCAATCTCATCACTCAGTGCTTTAACTGTTAATTGTGTCATGCCGCTTCCTCCTTGCCGAAAATTATGCTTCTTCGCCGAACCAACAGATGTTACGTGCGGCCATAATTAGCTCACCTGCACGTTCTTCGGTCAGGCCTTCGATACCTTCTAAATCGTCAATACCTTGGTCAGCAAGATCTTCCAGTGTCGCTACACCTTTCGCTGCCAATTTAAATGCCATCTCACGCTCAAGACCTTCAAGTGCAAGTAGGTCCTCAGCTGGTTCTAGACCTTCAAAAGACTCTTCTTGTGCTAGTGCGATCGTCGTTAGTGCATCTTTTGCACGTCCACGAAGCTCTTCGATTAGTTCTTCATTCAAACCATCGATTTCTAGTAGCTCGTTAACTGGCACGTATGCGATTTCTTCTAGCGTTGAGAAACCTTCTTCAACAAGAAGTTGAGCGAAGTCTTCTTCAATATCTAGGTACTTCATGAAGTTTTCAATAGATGCTTGTGATTCTTCAGCGTGTTTCTTCTGAAGATCAGCAACTGTCATAACATTCAGTTCCCAACCGGTTAGTTGAGATGCTAGACGCACGTTTTGACCGTTACGACCAATAGCTTGCGCTAGGTTGTCAGCTTCAACTGCGATGTCCATTGAATGTGCATCCTCATCAACGATGATAGAAGCAACATCAGCTGGCGCCATTGCGTTGATAACGAATTGAGCTGGGTTATCATCCCAAAGAACGATATCGATACGCTCACCACCAAGTTCGCCAGAAACAGCTTGTACACGTGCACCACGCATACCAACACACGCACCTACAGGGTCGATACGTTTGTCATTTGTTTTGACAGCGATCTTAGCGCGAGAACCAGGATCACGTGCTGCGCCTTTAAGCTCGATAATATCTTCTGCGATTTCAGGCACTTCAACACGGAACAGTTCTGCCAACATTTCTGGCTTAGAACGAGTGATGAACAATTGGAAACCACGTGCTTCAGGCGCGACTTTGTAAAGAAGGCCACGTACGCGGTCGCCTGGACGGAAGTTTTCACGAGGAAGTTGGTCATCACGCAGGATTACCGCTTCAGCGTTATTACCAAGATCAAGCACGATTGTGTCACGGTTTACTTTTTTCACGACACCAGTGATTAGATCACCTTCATTGTCAATGAACTGTTCAACGATTTGTGCGCGCTCAGCTTCACGAACTTTTTGAACGATAACTTGCTTAGCAGTTTGAGTCGTAATACGGTCAAACGTTACTGATTCGATTTCGTCTTCTACGTAGTCGCCAAGCTCGATTGAGTCATCTTCGTATTGCGCTGCTTCTAGTGAGATCTCTTTTGTAGGGTTCTCAACGTCATCAACAACTAACCAACGGCGGTAAGTTACAAATTCACCGGTTTTACGGTCAATGGCAACACGTACGTCGATTTCGATTTCGTATTTTTTCTTTGTAGAAGTTGCTAGAGCAATCTCAAGAGCCTCAAAGATACGCTCACGAGGTACCGCTTTTTCGTTCGATACCGCTTCTGCTACCGCTAAAATTTCTTTACTCATTGTATTTAGCCTCTAAGCTTAAACTTTTTTAGGGAACTAAAATTTAGGGATCAGGTTAGCTTTGGAAATGTTACTTAGAGCAAACTCTTCTTGCTGACCGTCTACAGTAATTGTCACTGTTTCGCCATCAACACCGTGGATAATACCTTTCCACTTACGACGGTTTGCTACAGCCATTTTCAATACGATGCTGACCTCGTGACCAATAAATTGCTCGTAATGTGCTGCTTTAAAAAGTGGTCTTTCTAAACCTGGAGAAGACACTTCTAGGCTGTAAGCAACAGAAATTGGATCTTCAACGTCTAAAACTGCACTAACTTGGTGGCTAACTTCTGCACAGTCGTCTACGTTAATACCATTTTCATGGTCAATGTAGATACGTAACGTTGAGTGCGCGCCTGCACGAATGAATTCTAATCCAACTAACTCATAACCTGATGCCGCTACTGGCGCGTCAAGCATTTCAGTAAGTTGTCTTTCTAAACCAGTCATTTAACCACTCCAGAAACAAAAAAAGGGCTCAGAGCCCAATCAAAAAACCAAGCAGTATCTGAGCTATTTCAAAAAGCTCAGATAACAAAAAACCCCGATAGTCGGGGTTTTATGCTGCTGGACCCTGATACGTTAAGAATAGCCAACAATTGCTTTTCTTAACTCGTAGTGTGGTTAGCACTACGCAAACTTGCCAATCTACGATTTCCTTTTAAAGAAAGAGATTGGTTGCGGGGGCCGGATTTGAACCGACGACCTTCGGGTTATGAGCCCGACGAGCTACCAAGCTGATCCACCCCGCGTCCGACTTGCTGAGCATTATACTCGCAAACAAGTGATTTACAAGTTTGTAAATACATGGTGCCGAGAGAGGGACTCGAACCCTCACACCTAAGGCACTAGCACCTCATGCTAGCGTGTCTACCAATTTCACCATCTCGGCATCAAAACCTTACAGCTTATTGAGGAATTTCATCACCCGCAGGGGCAGGAACTTCACTCGCTGCATCCTTAACTTGTTCAACAACTGGTTGACCTAACGTTGGGTCTACCCATTGTGATTCAGTCTGGTGCGTAGACATACGACCAAGTAACAAGCTAACGATAAAGAATACGGTTGCTAAGATAGCAGTTGTTCGGGTTAAGAAATTACCTGAGCCGCCAGCACCAAACACTGTGTTTGAAGCACCAGCACCGAACGAGGCTCCCATATCTGCGCCTTTACCTTGTTGAATCAACACAAGGCCAATCACACCAAGCGCTGCCAACAGGTAAATCACAAGTAGAACTGAAAACATTTTTTCCACCTATGTTCCAAATTGTTGAGCCAGCGCCGTTCAAAAGAATAAATCATTATGAACAAGGCTAGCGACCTCCTAACGGGAGGCGGAGCAATACTAGCGAAAGCCAGTAACGCTGACAAGGGAAAATTAGTAAAAAATCAATGCCAATGCGTTAAGCGCTCAAAAAAAGGGCAAAAGATGCCCTTTTCATTCAAGACATGCTTTAACGCAATGATTAACAACTTGCTTTAACAGCCTCAGCGATTTTCAATGCTGAGTGTTGAACTAGTTCACCATCTTCGCCTTCCACCATAACGCGGATCAAAGGCTCAGTGCCAGACTTGCGCAGCAGTACACGCCCTTTATCACCAAGCGTTGCCTCGACTTCAGCAACAGCGTTTAATACAGCTGTAGCTTCAAGAGGGTTACTTTCTCCTGAAAAACGGACATTTTCTAAAACCTGAGGATATAATGTCATTCCTTGCGATAGTTCATACAAAGACATATCGCTGCCAATTACAGAAGCAAGTACTTGAAGTGCAGCAACAATCGCATCGCCGGTTGTGACTTTATCTAATAAGATCACATGGCCTGAGTTTTCAGCACCAATTTTCCAACCTTTTTCTAGCAGTTGCTCCATGACATAACGGTCACCAACAGCTGCACGTACAAACGGAATGCCTAGCTGCTTTAAACCATTTTCCATACCCAAGTTAGTCATTAGTGTACCAACAACACCACCCTTTAGCTCACCACGACGAAGTGCATCACGAGCGATGATATAAGCAATTTGGTCACCATCAACTTTGTTACCCAAGTGATCGACCATAATGATACGGTCACCATCACCATCAAACGCGAGACCAAGGTGCGCTTGCTCTTCAACAACACGCTGTTGAAGAGCTCGTACGTCTGTTGCGCCCACGTTTTCATTAATGTTGATGCCGTTAGGCTCTACGCCCATAGCGATAACTTCTGCCCCAAGTTCTTTGAAAACATTTGGAGCGATGTGGTACGTTGCACCGTGCGCACAGTCTACTACGATCTTAAAGTTCGCAAGGCTCAACTCAGATGGGAAAGTACTCTTACAGAATTCGATGTAACGACCAGCTGCATCATTTAGGCGGGTTGCTTTACCAAGCTCAGCAGACTCCACACATTCAATTTCTTTATCTAACTCAGCTTCGATCGCCAATTCGATATCGTCAGGTAGCTTAGTACCCTCAGAAGAAAAGAACTTAATGCCGTTGTCGTAATATGGGTTATGTGATGCAGAAATCACAATACCAGCCTCGGCACGGAAAGTCTGAGTTAAATAGGCCACAGCTGGAGTTGGCATGGGACCAGTAAATGTTGCTTTAAGTCCCGCAGCTGCAAGGCCTGCCTCTAGTGCAGATTCAAGCATATAACCTGAAATACGTGTATCTTTACCTATGATAACTTTCTTTGTGCCTTGTTTCGCTAGTACACGACCAGCAGCCCAGCCAAGCTTAAGTACGAAGTCTGGAGTGATTGGGTATTGTCCTACTTTACCGCGCACACCGTCAGTACCAAAGTAACGTCTTTCATTCGACATAAACTTTCCTTTATTATTTTTAAATATTGTTTTTCGTCATCTCAACAACTTTCATCGCTTCGATTGTCTCTTCAAAGTCATGCACGCGAATGATCTGCGCGCCTTTCATCGCGGCAATCGTAGCACAAACGACACTTGCGTTCGTACACTCTGCCGCTGGCTTGTCTAACAGTTTGAAGATCATGGATTTACGAGACATGCCAGCCAAAATAGGCAGGCCGAATTCATGAAACTTTTCAAGATGAGCAAGCATATGATAATTGTGTTCGATTGTTTTGCCAAAGCCAAACCCAGGATCGAGAATCAGTTGAGATTTATCAATCCCTGCTGCTTCACACGCCGCGATACGTTCTTCTAGAAAAGCCGACACGTCCCCCATTAAATCATCGTAATGAGGGTCAACTTGCATGGTCCTAGGCTGACCTTTCATATGCATCAGACAAATTGGAAGGTTTGCTTCTGCTGCGACTTCCAGAGCACCTGGCTCTTGCAGCGAGCGGATGTCATTGATCAAATCAGCCCCAGCATCAATTGCTTGACGCATCACTTCTGCTTTACTGGTGTCAACGGAAATCCACACATCATACTTTTCACGAATGGCTTTGATTACTGGGACAACACGCCTAAGCTCTTCTTCCAAAGACACATCCGGTGCACCAGGTCTTGTCGATTCACCACCAACATCAACAATACTTACACCAGCCTTTATCATTTTATCAACTTGAGCAAGAGCAAGTTCAATTGAGTTGTATTTACCGCCATCCGAAAAGGAATCCGGTGTCACATTTAGAATGGCCATGACATGTGGACGCGAAAGGTCCAAAGATTTGTTATTTGCTGTAATCATCATCATAAACACAAAAACCCCGAGATAACTCGGGGTTTAATATTATCGATACTCTTTATTCAGAGTCTTTCTTTTCAGGCGCTTCGTTAGAAGTTGTTCCAGAAGAGCTAGGCTGTTCTGCATCTTTCGCAGTATCCATTGCTTCTTCTTTAACTTCTTGCTTTGCTTGAGGCTTGTCGCTGTCTTCTGTTTTGCTTGCTGAGTTATCACTCCAGCCCGCAGGCTCACGAATTTCAGCTTTGCGCTCCATTAAGTCATCAATCTGGCGAGCATCAATGGTTTCATACTTCATCAGCGCATCTTTCATCGCATGCATGATATCCATGTTCTCTTGAAGAATCTTCTTCGCACGATCGTAGTTGCGGTCAATGATCTGACGAACTTCGTCATCAATCAACTTCGCTGTATCGTCAGACACATGTTTAGTCTGAGTTACACTACGTCCTAAGAACACTTCGCCTTCATCTTCTGCATACAGCAGAGGGCCAAGCTTTTCAGAGAAACCCCATTGAGTAACCATCTTACGAGCAATATCTGTTGCGCGCTCGATATCATTAGAAGCACCGGTTGATACTTTGTCAGCACCGTAGATAAGTTCTTCTGCTAAACGACCACCATACAAGCTAGAAATCATTGATTCTAGGTGTTGGCGAGACATACTCACGCGGTCCTGCTCTGGAAGGTACATTGTTACACCCAACGCACGACCACGTGGAATGATAGACACTTTGTACACTGGATCGTGTTCAGGAACCAAGCGACCAACAATCGCGTGACCCGCTTCGTGGTATGCGGTTGACTCTTTCACTTCCTCAGACATCACCATTGAACGGCGCTCAGCACCCATCATGATTTTGTCTTTCGCCAGTTCAAACTCAACCATAGAAACGTTGCGCTTGTTACCGCGCGCAGCAAACAGGGCTGCTTCGTTAACTAAGTTTGCTAGGTCAGCACCAGAGAAGCCTGGAGTACCACGTGCGATGAGAGAAGGCTCTACATCACCCGCTAGAGGGACCTTACGCATGTGAACTTTTAGGATCTGTTCACGGCCACGTACATCTGGAAGACCAACTACCACTTGGCGGTCAAAACGACCAGGACGCAGTAACGCAGGGTCCAGCACATCCGGACGGTTAGTCGCAGCGATAACGATAATACCTTCGTTACCTTCGAAACCATCCATCTCAACGAGCATTTGGTTTAGTGTTTGTTCACGTTCATCATGACCACCACCAACACCTGCGCCACGTTGACGACCTACCGCATCGATCTCATCGATAAAGATGATACAAGGTGCGGCTTTCTTTGCTTGTTCAAACATGTCACGCACACGAGATGCACCAACACCAACGAACATTTCTACGAAATCAGAACCAGAGATAGTAAAGAATGGTACTTTCGCCTCACCGGCAATGGCTTTCGCTAGAAGCGTTTTACCCGTACCAGGAGGACCAACCATTAGAACACCCGTTGGAATCTTACCGCCCAGCTTTTGGAAGCGGCTTGGATCGCGTAGGTAGTCCACCAGCTCTTTCACGTCTTCTTTTGCTTCGTCACAACCTGCAACGTCAGCAAAAGTTGTCTTGATTTGTTCTTCGCTCATCATTCGAGCTTTGCTCTTACCAAAAGACATGGCGCCTTTACCACCGCCGCCTTGCATTTGACGCATGAAGAAAATCCATACACCAATTAGTAAGATCATTGGGAACCAAGAGATGAAGATAGTACCCAGCAAGCTTTGCTCTTCTGGAGGCGTGCCTTGTACTTTCACGTTTTGGTTAATTAGGTCATCTAGAAGCTTTTGGTCATACACTGGCATGTAAGTGACCATTTTGGCACCGCCGCCACGACGAACAAAGCTAATTTCACCGTCTTTAAAAGTTGCTTCTTGAATCTGGCCTTGGCCAACTTCCTGTACAAACGTGGTGTAATCCACGGTTCTGCCATTGCTTTCTCCAGGGCCAAAGCTCTGGAATACCGACATCAATACGACGGCGATAACAAGCCACAGAATTAAATTTTTTGCCATGTCACTCAAGGTGTAAGCCTCTCGATAACTAATTGTAATTAAAGGTAGGGTACTACAGTTCATTAACTGTAGCTATAGTGTTAACACGCTCTCAAGAGAGCAAAATGGTTAACCTTTGTAACCAGTGGCTACGACGAAGACCTCTCGAGAGCGAGCTCGCGATGAGTCTGGTTTTCTAATTTTTACGGCTTTAAACATGTCTCGGACTTCTTTCACATACTGATCGAAGCCTTCCCCTTGGAAAACCTTTACGACAAAGCTACCATTAGGCGCTAGAACTTGTCGACACATATCTAAAGCTAATTCAACTAAATACATAGCGCGAGGTTGATCAACAGAATTGTTTCCCGCGATGTTAGGCGCCATATCAGACATTACTACGTCTACCATGGAAGGTTGGATCCTTTCTAGCAAAGCTTCCAATACCGCATCATCACGAAAGTCGCCTTGTAAAAAGCTAACGCCAGCAATCGGGTCCATAGGAAGCAAGTCACACGCGATGATCTGACCACTGTCCCCTACTATCTTAGCAGCATATTGAGACCATCCGCCCGGCGCAGCCCCCAAGTCGACGACTGTCATTCCAGGCTTTAACAATTTATCTTTCGTTTGAATCTCATCGATCTTGAAATAAGCACGTGAGCGGTAGCCTTTTTTTCGGGCTTCATTCGCGTATTTATCATCAAAGTGTTCTTTCAACCAACGACCAGAACTAGCCGAATGTTTTTGTTTACTCATTTTAATCCCAACAAGGCACAAATTGGAGCTATTGTTTTAATAGGCGCTACCTATTACTCAATAAATTATAGTCTTCAGCAATAGATGGCGTTAAAATAGCTTTTTTCAACCCTTATTTTAAAGAAAATTGGCCGCGTAATGAACCTAAGCACCAAACAAAAGCAGCACCTTAAAGGCCTAGCTCACAGTTTAAAACCTGTTGTGCTAATGGGCGCAAATGGACTTACAGAAGCCGTGCTAGCAGAAATTGAAATCGCTCTTAACCATCACGAACTTATCAAAGTAAAAGTTGCTTCGGAAGATCGTGAAACAAAACAGCTAATCATCGACGCTATCGTACGTGAGACGGGCGCTGAAAAAGTTCAGACTATTGGTAAAGTGCTTGTGCTATACCGCAAGTCTGAAGAGCGTAAAATCGAAATCCCTCGTAAGTAACTCTACTTACGTTGCTGAAGAAAAAAGGTCGCCTGAGGCGACCTTTTTGCGTTTTATCAGGGCAGTAATGCTACTCCAAACGACCTAGATATATTCTACTCGGTCAATTTCGAAGTCTTTCGCGCCACCCGGAGTTTGAATAGCAACTTCATCGCCTTCCATCTTGCCAATCAGGCCACGAGCAATAGGTGAGCTCACTGAAATGCGACCTGCTTTGATATCGGCTTCGTCATCACCAACGATTTGGTACGTTTTTTCTTCTTCGGTGTCGATATCAATCAAGGTTACGGTTGAACCAAAAATAACTTTACCCGTGTTCTCCATCTTCGTTACATCAATAACTTGAGCAACTGACAGTTTGTATTCAATGTCACGGATTTGTGCTTCACAAATGCCCTGCTCTTCACGAGCGGCGTGATATTCAGCATTCTCTTTTAAATCACCTAGCTCACGAGCTTCAGCAATTGCCTCTGAGATCTGAGGACGTAGTTTAAGTAGACGATCGAGTTCTGCACGTAGCTTTTGCTCGCCACGTAGTGTCATTGGAACTTTTTCCATTTTATAACCTCAAGCCCAAATGGGTCTTTGGACAAAAAAAGCCCACCCTGTCATAGGACTGGGTAGTGCGCTTAAAGATGTATTTCGTTTAGTGTAAACAAACTCCCGGACGAAATCATCTTAATTCGAAAGACAGCAAGACTATGCCTTTTCGGCATAATGATATAACTCACTTTTAGAGCGGTTCTAGGGCGAATCACCTTCTCAATTTATTGAAAAACAACACTGTTCATTACACCAAAAACCTCAAAAAAGATAAAAACTAATCAATGTCAGGCCAATGTCATTGCCAATAATTTCAATTAAAAACAGTAATTTAAATAAAAACAACACACAATTGAACAGTGTTCATCAGTGGGATTTATATCATTTTACTAACTCATACGGAAACTTTAGCAGTAAAACATGTCCAGCGAGTTGTTAGATCAATGGCTTACAAGTGCGAACTATATCGCTCAATTAGCCAATTTTGGACCAACAACTTGTGAGAGATCACCTCTCCCCCATACAACAATGATTATGGACAGCTAACTAGGACAAATAAGATGAAAAAGACTCTAATTGCTCTTTCTGTATCTGCAGCAGCTATGGCAACTGGCGTAAACGCAGCTGAACTTTACAACCAAGACGGTACTTCTCTAGAAATGGGCGGCCGTGCTGAAGCACGTCTATCTATGAAAGATGGCGACGCTCAAGACAAATCTCGCATCCGTCTAAACTTCCTTGGTAAACAAGAAATCAATGACAACCTATACGGTGTTGGTTTCTGGGAAGGTGAATTTGAGACTGCTCAAAACGGTACTGTAGACGGCGACGACAAGAGCGATCTAGAAACTCGTCTTGCTTACGCTGGTCTTGGCGGTGCTTACGGTGAGTTCTCATACGGTAAAACTGAAGGTGCACTAGGCGTTATCACTGACTTCACAGATATCATGGCTTACCACGGTAACTCTGCAGCAGACAAACTAGCTGTATCAGACCGTACAGACAACATGATGGCTTACAAAGGCCAGTTTGAAAACCTAAGCGTAAAAGCAAGCTACCGCTTCGCTGATCGTATGGAAAACAAAAACACTGGTGAGTACTACGACAACAAACAAGACGGTTACTCTCTATCTGCAATCTACGCTCTAGCTGACACTGGTCTTGAGCTAGGTGCTGGTTACGCAGATCAAGACAAAGCTAACGAGTACATGCTAGCTGCATCTTACACAATGTCTGATCTTTACTTCGCTGGTGTATTCACTGACGGCGAGAAAATGGAAGATTCAAACAACAGTAACACAGTTGATTACACTGGTTACGAGCTAGCGGGTGCTTACACTCTAGGCCAAACAGTATTTACAACATCATACAACAATGCAGAAACTAACAACGAAACTTCTGCAAACAACTTCGCTGTTGATGCTTCTTACTACTTCAAGCCTAACTTCCGTGGTTACATTTCTTACAACTTCAACCTGATTGATGCAGGTGACAAGTTTGGTTCAACTGACACTAGCAAAACAGTTGCAACTAAGATCGATGCTGAAGACGAGCTAGCTCTAGGTCTACGTTACGACTTCTAATTCCGGTCTTTGACTAGAATATCGAATGCCCGCTTTAAGCGGGCATTTTTTATACTTAATTTTAAGCAGCGCGCCTTTCTCTCGTGTCTCATTCATGAAGACATTTGAAGCATTTCTTTAGTTACCTAGCATATTGAAAGGACTTGCGTATACTCAATCACATAACTCACTTTAGAAAGTATCATTATGCGTTTACGTTGGCCCTTGCTCATATTCTCTTCATTACTTTCTGCTTTTTCACAAGCGTACCCTCATCAAGAAGTGCTGCCTGAAGGCGCCCGCATCAGTTTAGTTGCGGAAAAACTCAGTGAAAATGCTGAGCTTGACGGTGTTCATCCTACCGAACAACTGTTCCCACCAGCGAGTACATTAAAAATCGTCACCGCATTAGCCGCAAAGCTAGAACTGGGTGATAATTTCCGGTTTCGAACCAAGCTGGAAACGTCGAACTCAGATGCAGTGATTTACTTTGTCGGCGACCCAACACTCCAAACCAACGACTTAAAATCACTCCTCACTCTAGCTAAGAAAAATGGCTTAAAACGGATTAACGGTGACCTATGGCTCGATAACAGCGCATTCACTGGTTATAACCGTGCGGTGGGCTGGCCATGGGATATCTTGGGAGTTTGCTACAGCGCTCCGGCATCGACCATCACACTCAATAACAACTGTGTACAAGCCTCTATCTATACACAAAAAGATGGTGGAACGCGGGTCTACGTACCAGAGCATCAACCTATTCGTGTCACAAGTACCGTAGAAACAGTTTCTAAAACCATTAAGAAAAGTCGTCATTGTGACTTAGGTTTAGTTGCAAATCCCGATAACAACTACAAGCTAACAGGGTGCTTGGTTGAAAGAGACAAACCATTGCCACTGAAATTTGCGGTTCAAGACCCTGAGCGTTACACCAGTCAAAGGTTGGCGACTTTGCTCAAGGAGCTCAACATTGGGGTATCAGGACAGATTAGGGTCGGTACGGCGCCAGAAAAGCAGCGAAAGCCCATCGCAATGCATCAATCAAAGGCCTTACCAGACATTCTTGAAGATATGCTCAAAAACTCTGACAACTTGATTGCCGACACATTAACCAAAACACTTGGTGCTAAATTTTTCGTTCAGCCAGGCAGTTTTACTAACGGTACAGAAGCGATCAAGCAGATCATTTTCGCCAACACTGGTATTGATATTCGTAATGCGCGCCTAGAAGACGGCTCAGGACTTTCGCGAAATAACCGGATCTCCGCGACCAAGATGGCTGAAATGCTGCGCTATATTTGGAAGCATGAAAACGAACTCAAATTGATTGCCATCATGCCGAAATCAGGTGAATCCGGCACATTAAAGTACCGACAAAGTATGCGAAAACTTCCAATTAAAGGACAGCTGATCGCGAAAAGTGGCTCTATCTACGGGACTTACAATATGGCTGGATATGGCTTGGATAAAAATGGTCAACCTAACACCATTTTTGTTCAGTTTGTTTCAGACTACTTCCCAGAAAAACGGGACGACAACACACCTGTCATCGCCCCGATTACACATTTTGAGCAGCTTTTTTACAATGACATTGTGAACTTTAGTCAGGCAATACCTAAGAAATAGTTCACCACGTTAAAGTAAATCCACATTCCTGAAATATCGACGATAGACGCAAGAACTGGACTCACCAATACGGCTGGGTCCAACTTGCAAGCTCGTGCAATAATTGGCAACAGCCCGCCCAATGTTGTAGAAATGGTGACTTGAATGAACAGCGCAACTGCTATTGCCAGTGCGATATCGGTCAGTTCAAAGCCTCCTGTTGATTGTCCTGCACTAAATAACATAATGCGTCCAATCATCACGATAGCGATCGCTAGCGCAATAAATAGAGCGACTCGGCTCTCTTTCCACAAAACTTCTAACCATTGGCGTTTTTTTAACTCTCCAGTAGCAAGAGCACGAATCACCAAAGTTGCTGCTTGTGTTCCTGTGTTACCACCAGCAGCTGCAATCACTGGCATGTACACTGCAAGTAAAACAAGCTGACTAAGGGTGTCCTCATACTGAGCAATGATCAAGCCTGACACTATCCCTAAAAGAGCCAGTGCAATGATCCACCCAATACGCTGCTTCACGTGCCCCAAAACACTAGTCGATAAATAACCATCAGGTGTATCAACTTCAGACATATGCAGACCTAATTGGTGAGCATAATGACGTGCGCGTTTGTCATGGCCTGCTTGCTCAAGTTGAGCAATAAGACTATTCACATAACCGACAGAGCAATGCTGCAAAATACCTACCGCCTCATCGATCGGCATGATCGTAAGCAAATGGACTTGTTGCTCTTGCTCGTACTGCAAGAACGCATTGCGAGCTGCACCAATTTCTACTTCAGAAAAGTTTGGTGTTGTTTCAATAAAAGTGTTGTTCATTACCGTCATGGCGAATCTCCCGATTGGCATTGGTAACGACCATCGACAAAGCATGAAAAGCCACTCTTGCACGCTAAAAGTCAGACAACAATTAAGATGCACAGAGAAAACCAATGCGAATGCACTGTCTATTCAGAATGTATGAAGGAAATAACGAGAAGAAAATTAGAAAAGATGCCTCACCACTTAGGTAAGGCGGAGATCGCCAATACCGAAGCGGGTTATTTCGCTCCCTTAATCTTACTCACCCAACGACTGGGAGGATGGTCGGTATTGTTCATGTAAATCTCCGATAGCGCTGCCATTATTGGCAGCGCAAGTATAGTAGCAAAGTTCATCAGGTATGGAAGTTTTACTTTGCCGTTTTTGCTAAATTTTCATACAAAAAAAGCGCCCTTCGGACGCTTTCATTTGCAGTCATTATGAATTACTGAATAGTAATACGAGCAAATTTACGTTTGCCTACTTGGAACACATAAGTACCCGCTTCTGGAGCAAATTTGCTGTCCGCAATTTTTTCACCATCAATCTTCACAGCGCCCTGCTTAACCATGCGCATCGCATCTGACGATGATGGGCATAAGCCTGCTTCTTTCAACAGATTACTCACTGGGCGACCTGCGTCAAAATCAAACTCTGGCATTTCATCAGGAATTTGGTTCTTCGCAAAACGGTTTACGAATTCTTGCTCTGCTGCATCGGCATCGGCTTCACTGTGGAAACGAGCAATAATTTCTTTTGCTAGCAATACTTTGATGTCTCGAGGGTTTTTGCCCGCTTCTACATCAGCTTTGAATTGAGCAATCTCTTCCAGAGGACGGAAAGAGAGCAGCTCGTAGTAGCTCCACATTAGGTCATCAGAAATAGACATGATTTTACCAAACATTTCGCTTGGCGCTTCGCTGATACCGATGTAGTTGTTTGCTGACTTAGACATCTTCTTCTCGCCATCAAGGCCCACTAGAAGCGGCATCATCAGTACAACCTGAGGTTTTTGACCGTGAGACTTTTGCAGTTCACGACCCATTAGAAGGTTGAACTTCTGGTCTGTACCACCTAATTCAACATCCGTTTCCATTGCTACTGAGTCCCAACCTTGTAGAAGAGGGTACATGAACTCATGAATAGCAATTGGCTGACCACCCGCGTAACGCTTTTTAAAGTCGTCACGCTCTAGCATACGAGCAACGGTTTGGTTTGCCGCAAGGCGAATCATACCTTCTGCGCCCAGTTCAGACAGCCACTCAGAGTTAAACTGAATTTTAGTCTTTGCAGGATCGAGAATTTTGAACACTTGCTCTTTGTACGTTTCAGCGTTACGCAATACGTCTTCGCGACTTAGCGGTGGACGAGTTGTGTTTTTACCTGTTGGGTCACCAACCATTGCAGTGAAGTCACCGATTAGGAACGTCACTTCATGACCTAGTTCTTGGAACAAGCGAAGCTTATTGAAAATAACCGTATGGCCTAGGTGAATGTCAGGTGCTGTTGGATCAGCGCCCAATTTAATACGTAGAGGACGGTCTTCTTTTAGTTTTGCGATTAGCTCTTCTTCTGGAATCAGCTCTTCAACACCGCGCTTAATCTCGGCTAGTGCAGCTTCAATGCTCGCCATTCTTGTTCACTCCCACAGATTTGGCAAAAATATAATAGCTGAACATATTACTTGAATAGCGATGCATTTTGAAACACGTTAGACTAGGTAGTTGTCACTTTTTCCGTTTAATTTAGCAATCAAGTACCTCATGCATTCGATTTTTGTCCGACTTCCACTCTTGCACAAAGTATTGATCGGTTTTTTTAGTGCGCTGATTATCTTCGCGCTCTTCTTTTTACCTGATCCGCAAGACCTAGACCCGCAGCAGAGCCGATTAAAAGTTGGTCAACATTATCCTGTGCCAGTTTCCCTCGAACTCAGTGCACTAAATAGTTCATCGCCTGCGGTTCCCGCCGTGCTGCGCTGGGAGACATACAAGGTAAAAAATGGCGAGAGTGCTGCCATCTTATTTAGTCGCGTAGGGCTTTCCGCTCGTCTATTACATGAACTGGTGTCATCAGACAAAGAAGTGGAAAAACAGTTAACTCGGCTTCGACCTGGTGACCGATTGCAATTTGGTTTTGACGAAAATAACGACTTGGTGCAGCTAAGAAGAACACTAAGCGCGTTCGAGACTTTTCGTATCACATTAAAAGACGGCAAGTACGTTTCTGAAGTTGATAAAAAAGAAGTCGACTTCCAGTACAACTACGCTGAAGCCACCATCACATCAAACTTTTGGAATGCAGGAATATCTTCTGGATTAAATGGTAACCAAATCATGGAACTGGCTGGCATATTTGGTTGGGACATCGACTTTGCTTTAGATATTCGTAAAAACGACAGCTTCCGAGTACTTTACCAAGAGGAAGTGGTAGAAGGTGAAGTAATCGGCCGTGGAAAAATCATTGCTGCGATCTTTAAAAACCAAGGCGATACCTTTACCGCAATATTGGATCAGAAAAGTGGCAAGTATTACGACGAAAATGGGCGTGCAATGAAAAAAGCATTCTTACGCGCGCCGTTGGATTTCCGTCGAGTTTCGTCTAACTTCAACCCACGCCGCTTACATCCAGTGACGGGACGCGTTCGTCCTCATAGAGGCACGGACTATGCAGCACCAGTGGGCACCCCGATTTGGGCGGCTGGTGATGGTGTCGTTCAAAAATCGTCTTACAACAAATTTAATGGTAACTACGTTTTCATTAAACATAGTAATACTTACATTACCAAGTACCTGCACTTAACCAAACGTACTGTACGAGCTGGTCAACGAGTTAAGCAAGGCCAAACCATCGGTACGCTTGGCGGAACTGGCCGTGTAACTGGCCCTCACCTGCACTATGAGTTCCTTGTGAATGGTGTCCATAAAAACCCGCGCACGGTGAATTTGCCACAATCTAAATCCCTGACAGGCAAAGCGAGACAAACTTTCATGGCAAACGCGAAAATTAGCATGGACAAGCTTGAACGCTACAGCAAACTGCTAGCAATGAAGTAAGCCAGGTATTGAAAAGGGCAGCGAAGCTGCCCTTTTTGTTTTGTCGATATCATCACGATAAAGCTTACTGTTCGGAGTTATGCTCTCTCCCGAGCATAAGCAAACACGGTGTCAGAACTAACGTTAGCAAAGTCGCAAACGCCAAACCACCCGCGACAGCGGTCGCAAGCTGAGACCACCATTGAGTGCTTGGTGCTCCAAACTCCACTTTCTGATTAACTAAGTCGATGTTCATTTCTAACACCATTGGCAATAAGCCTAATATGGTGGTCACCGTCGTGAGTAAAACGGGTCTTAAACGCTGCACACCCGTACGCAAAATAGCCTCAGATTTTTCTAAGCCACGTTTACGCATCTGATTATAAGTATCGATTAAAACAATATTGTTGTTTACCACGATACCAGCCAAGGCAATCACTCCAATTCCCGACATAATGATGCCAAATGGCTTTTGGAAAATAAGTAACCCAGCGAAGACACCAACGGTAGAAAACAGCACTGCACTAAGGATTAAGAAAGCTTGATAAAAGCTATTAAACTGCGTAATTAAAATCAAAGCCATCACACCAAGCGCGACAATAAAAGCATTTTGCAAAAATGCTGATGAGTTTTCCTGCTCTTCATTTTGACCCCGAATTTTATATTCAATGCCTTCCGGTAAGTCGAGCTGTTCCATTCCAGCGGCAATCTTAGGTAACTCAAGCGCCAAATTGTAACCTTCCACCATATCCGCTTTAATATTGATAACTCGATGACCGTCGACCCGACGAATAGTGTCTTGCTTATGATCTGGTTTGATTTGAGCAAAATTCGTAATCGGTACCAGACCAGCTGCCGTTTTCACTCTCAGTTGATCAAATCGACCTATGTCGCGCTTATCTTGCGGATAGCGCACCAAAATATCGACTTCTTCATCCGCATCATCAGGCAAATAATCGCCTATTTTCAAACCGTTCGTAACAAACTGGACGGTATTCCCGACTAAAGTAGCATCCGCTGCAAAGCGAGAGGCGTCATCTCGCTGGATATCAATTTGCCAATCAATCCCTTCCTTATTAGTGGTATCACTCAAGTTGGTCAGTGCAGGATTACCATCAGCCCAATGTCGTACTTTTTTGGCTGCTTCATCTAACGCACTAACACTCAAATTTCGTGATGACACTTCAATCACGAGATCATGCTCGACAGGCGGTCCTGCGTCCGGGAATTTATACTCAAGTTCAACACCATAAAAGCGGTCTGTCGTCTCTTTTAGTTCCTCAATAATGGTTTTCACTTTGCGTCGATACTGCCAATCCACAGGCGTTATTTGAATCTGGCCAATCTCGTCCCCATTATCGCTCGATCCTGTGCGCGTGTAGACACTTTCAAACTCGTCATGACCGAGCATCACCTTCTCGATTTCGCGCATAACAACATCTTTTTCGTGAATAGACAGGTCACCATAAGAACGAACTTTAACGGTAAAAAAGGCAGGGTCCACCTCAGGGAAAAACTCTGCACCCAAGCCAGCTTTGTTGTAAGTGAAGCCGACACCTGCCGCTAGCAGTATCGCGCTGAGTAAGACCTTCCATGGATGACGAATCGCTACCGACAGAGTCTGGTAATAAAGCTTGGTAATGCCTGTCGCTTTTTCAAAGTTGCCGTTATGCAGCTCAACCATTTCTCGCTGAGCTTTCTGATTGACTACTTGAGGCTTGCCAATGATCCCACCGATGACAGGAACGAACAATAAAGCCATCATCAGAGAAGCGGCCAAAGTAGCAATTAAAGTAAGTGGTAAGTACTTCATGAACTCACCAGTGATGTCTGGCCAGAAAAGTAACGGAGCAAACGCAGCCAATGTGGTTGCTGTGGATGCGGTAATAGGCCAGGCCATTCGCTTTGCGGCATCTCGATAGGCTTCTTTACGTGGCGTTCCTTCTTGCATGCGCCGATCTGCAAACTCTGTCACCACAATGGCACCATCCACCAACATGCCTACTGCCATAATTAAAGCAAACAGTACGACGATATTGACCGTCAGCCCAAATACCGATAACACCAACAACCCAGTCAAGAACGATCCTGGAATAGAAATCCCCACGAGAAGCGCGGTCCTAACCCCCAATATGGCAATAATGACGATAACTACGAGGATAATTGCGGATAAGATATTGTTTTGTAGATCACTGAGCATCAATTTGACATCGTCGGATTGATCCCAAGTGTATTTAACTTGCAAATTGTCGGGCCACTCGGCGCGCTTCTGTCCCTGAGCCAGTACTTCTTTTACCAGCTCAACCGTTTCAATGATGTTTTCCCCTGCCCGTTTTTTTACGTCCAAAACGATGGCAGATTCGCCATCTAAACGAGCAAAACTTTCAGGATCGCGAAATGCACGCCGTACTGTCGCCACATCGCCAAAAGTGATCACCTCTTTGCCATTCACCTTGATCGGTAGTTCAAGCACATCTTTCAGTGAATCAAAAACCGATGGGACTTTTACCGAAAAGCGTCCATACCCAGTATCGACAAACCCCGCAGCCACAACTCGGTTATTCAAGGCAATTAAATTATAGATATCCGCTTGATCGAGACCGTAGCTTTCCATCAATAGCGGATCGACAACTATTTCCACGATGTCTTCGCGATCCCCTGCGATTTCAACTTCAAGAACCTGACGGAAACTCTCCAAACGATCACGTAGCGTTCTGGCAATCTGTACAATGGTCCGCTCTGGTACGGTGCCATATAGAACAACAGTCAAAACAGGCTCTTCAGATGCAAACGTGACTTCATTTACCGTTGGCTCATCACTGTCCTCTGGTAATTTTGGCTTTGCAAGATCAACCGCATCACGCACATCTGCCATCGCTTTATCAAGATCCACTCCAACACTAAATTCCAGCGTCACCGACGCATGACCTTCTGATGCCACAGAGGTCATCTCTTTTACGCCTTCAATAGAGCGCAACTCTTGCTCTATTGGCCGAACTAATAAACGTTCGGCATCGACGGGAGAAATGCCTTGATGCCCAACAGAAACGTAGATAATAGGAATGGTAATATCTGGGCTCGATTCCTTGGGGATAGTGACGTAAGTAATGACACCGGCAATTAAGATCATCACCAGTAATGTCAGCATGGTGCGAGCGCGGGATAACGCAGCATCAATCAGAGTGTACATAAGTGCTCCTTACTGCTCACTAGCCGCTTCAACAACTACGTCATCAACTTTATTGGCCAGTACTTGATCACCATCTCGCACAAAACCTTGTCCCAGCACGATAATGTCTGCACGCTCTCCTAACCCAGAGAGCCACACACCATCATCCTCGGCCTTAACGATTTGAATTGGAACAAACTCAACATGCTCATTACGCAGTGTCTTGACACCTAAGTTACCTTCTTCATCTAGTGCTAACATGGCAGCCGTAATCTTTACTGCCAACACTTCACTCAAAGGCAGCTGTACTTCTGCGCTCATACCGGCAGGAATTCTTGCGTCTTGATTATCAATTTCGATTTCAATTGGAAATGTATTAGTAGAAGCAGAAGAAACACGTCCAATGTAGCGCACACGACCTTGATGATGCTGTTGGTTAATGGTTCTTACGTCGGCTTCTAGGCCTTCCTTAAGGTATTGTATATGCCGTTCACTGACATCGGCTTCAATCACTAAAGTATCCAAATCAATGACCGTCGCAATAGGGTCGCCAATCCCGACAAAATCACCTAACTCAACAAAGTGGTGATCTACGATGCCATCAAATGGCGCTTTAACCTCAGTATTTCTTAAAGCCGTTTGCACGTTACTCAAATTCGCACGTGCATCTACCAACGCTGCTTGCGCTGTCGCAAATGCAACCTCACCTTGCAGTCCACGACTTTTTAGCGATTTAGCAGCATTAAACTCTTTCTCTTTAACCAACAGCATCGCCTGGGCCCGTTTAAGTTGAATGCCAAGGTCGCGCTTATCGATGTTTGCGATCACTTGTCCCTGTTTGACCGCTTGGCCTTTCTTTATGTTAAGACTGACTATTTTACCGGCAACTTCGGCGCCAAGACGCGCTTGACGATTGGGCGCTGTTCGTCCATACAATTCAATGGTTTTACTGGTAGGTTCGGCAAGAAAAGTATCAAACATCACCTTTGCAAGTGGTGTCGTGTTCGTGGATGTTGAAGAGTTAGGATGATCATCTTGTGCTTTGAGTTGGCCGATGGTTAGCCATGCAACAAGAAGTAAGACGAGGATAAGAGATACTAGCCAAGGGCGCTCGACAATTCGGCGTCCAAAAGAAAGTCCAGACATATAAAGTCCTTTTTATTATTTCTCTGCATATCTGCGAGCGTGTGCTTTACGTGACATCCTTCTACATAAAGCACAGGCAGCCATTAGCTGCCTGTTAGGTGTTAATTACACACTGAACGATGCACCACAACCACATGTTGTCGTTGCATTTGGGTTATTTACGAAGAAGCGCGCTCCTTCCAACCCTTCTGTGTAGTCAACAATACCGCCAACGAGATATTGCAGACTCATAGGGTCTACAACCAGTGTTACACCACTGTTTACGATTGTTGTATCGCCTTCGTTTACATTTTCATCAAAAGTAAAGCCGTATTGGAAGCCGCTGCAGCCGCCGCCAGTAATGTATACGCGCAGTTTCAATGCTGGGTTTTCTTCTTCAGCAATCAATGCTTTAACGCGAGATGCTGCTGCGTCAGAAAAAGATAATGGTACGTTTACTTCGCTCACGAAGACCTCTCTCACTCGTGTAATGCGTCAAGCCTGAAGCAAGACGTCAAATTTGTGCTAATTGAGACGATTATCCAATACCTGACAAACTCGTTCAAGTATTCGCCGCCGATTCTTTATAACAGATGCGGATATATAAGATTACACTGCGAAACAACACATAAATTAAGCAAAACGTTTCTAACTTGATTATAGCTAGGTACAATGCGCTCCACTTGGTCCGAGCAATCAAAAGAGGATAACCCCATGACCAAATCATCAGAGCTGTATCAAAAAGCTCAGCAAACCATCCCTGGCGGTGTCAATTCACCAGTTCGTGCATTCAACGGCGTTGGCGGCTCTCCGCTATTTATCGAACGAGCAGACGGTCCACTGATTTTTGATGCCGATGGTAAAGCGTATATTGATTACGTTGGCTCTTGGGGTCCAATGATTCTTGGCCACAACCACGCGGTTATTCGCGAAGCAGTAATTGATGCAGCGCAACGCGGTCTTAGCTTCGGTGCGCCAACAGAACTTGAAATCGCGATGGCAGAATTAGTTTCTGAGCTTGTTCCATCAATGGAGCAAATCCGCATGGTAAGTTCTGGTACTGAAGCTACGATGAGCGCGATTCGCCTTGCACGTGGCTTCACCGGTCGCGACAAGATCATGAAATTTGAAGGTTGTTACCACGGCCACGCTGACAGCTTGCTAGTAAAAGCAGGTTCTGGAGCACTAACTCTAGGCCAACCAAGCTCTCCTGGCGTTCCTGCAGATTTTGCTAAGCACACGCTAACAGCAACATTCAACGACCTAGATTCTGTACGCGAGCTATTTGCTGCTAACAAAGGCGAAATTGCTTGTATCATCGTTGAGCCAGTAGCAGGCAACATGAACTGTATTCCACCAGTGGAAGGCTTCCACGAAGGGCTACGTGAAATCTGTGATCAAGAAGGCGCGCTACTAATTTTTGATGAAGTAATGACAGGCTTCCGTGTTGCTCTAGGCGGCGCGCAAGCACACTACAACATCAAACCCGACCTAACGACACTGGGTAAAGTGATTGGTGGCGGTATGCCAGTAGGTGCTTTCGGTGGCCGTAAAGAAGTGATGCAATACGTTGCACCTACAGGCCCAGTTTACCAAGCTGGTACCCTTTCCGGTAACCCTGTCGCAATGGCAGCAGGCTACGCATGTTTGAACCTTCTAAAAGAAGAAGGCAACGAAAAGCGCCTAGCTTCTAAAACGAAACAACTTGCTGAAGGCTTTAAGTCTCTAGCAGAAAAACACGGTATTCCGCTAGTTGTTAACCAAGTGGGCGGTATGTTCGGCTTCTTCTTCACTGACCAGGAAAAAGTAACTTGCTACGAAGACGTAACGAAGTGCGATGTAGAACGCTTCAAGCGTTTCTTCCACTTAATGCTAAAACACGGTGTCTACCTTGCGCCATCTGCGTTTGAAGCGAGCTTTACTTCACTCGCTCATGGTTCAAAAGAGATTGATGCCACACTAGAAGCAGCTGACCGCTGTTTTGCTGTTCTTGCAGAAGAAGCGAAATAATCGCTAAAAACGGCGATAACGCATTTAGAAAAGGACCGTAACGGTCCTTTTTTATTGCCAATTCAAAATAACCAATATCGCTAATACCCCAACGACAATGCCAAACCACGGTATTCGCTTAGCTTTTTTCTCAGTTTGACACTTTTTATCACCGTTGCAACAACCCATAGCTCATCTCTTGATTGATAACCGACTGATTTGTAGTCATTATAGCAAGGTACATCGCCCTGCTCTAATTCGGCATTGTCATAAGCTTGAAAGAGTTAAGAGTGCAAAGTAATAAAGGTTACACGCCATCATTGAAGGCATAAACCGTAAACGTCACCTGTAAGTTGGACTAATACCATGCCAAATAATGTAAAAATAACGTCGAGTCACCGAGTACTAATGGTTGCTTTACTCGCCGCTGCTTTTGCTTGCTACTTATTGGTTGAGCCATATATCAATTCAATTGTAATGGCTTTTATCATTTCTTTGCTCATGTTTCCGATACACGAATGGTTTGAGCAGAAAATTCCCAAGCACCCCAATATGGCGGCACTGCTGTCATGTGTCGTCTTGACGTTTATTATTGTTATCCCGCTTTTATTTGTGTTTGCCGCCATTGTTCAGCAAGGCTCTGTTTTCTCACAAAATACATATAATTGGGTTACCAATGGTGGTATCCAAGATATATTCCAACATCCTTTCGTTATCAAAGGCTTAGCGATTGTTAATGAGTACTTACCTTTTGATAAAATCGAGCCCAAAGCCATTGCTGAGAAAATTGGTCAATTTGCCACATCGTTTGGCTCTAACTTAGTCGCTATCAGCGCAAAGATTTTAGGAGACGCAACCAACTTCCTAATGAACTTCTTCCTAATGCTGTTTGTGCTGTTTTTTCTGCTTCGTGACCACGACAAAATTATCTCTGCGATTCGTCATATCCTGCCACTCTCACGTAGCCAAGAAGACCGCATATTGACAGAGATAGAGCAAGTTTCTAAATCAGCCGTGATGGGCTCATTCATGACAGCGATTGCTCAAGGTTTGGCTGGCGGTATCGGTATGTGGCTCGCCGGTTTCCCTGGGTTATTTTGGGGAACAATGATGGGCTTTGCATCATTCATTCCAGTGGTAGGAACCGCGCTAATCTGGATTCCTGCAGCAGCGTACTTGTTCTTAACAGGCGATATGACTTGGGCTATCTTCTTGACGGTGTGGAGTGTAGTTATCGTTGGCTCTATAGATAACCTATTACGTCCGTTGCTAATGCAAGGCAGCGCCGGCATGAATACCCTTATGATTTTCTTCTCATTACTGGGTGGTCTGCATCTGTTTGGTTTGATTGGTCTTATCTACGGCCCACTTATTTTTGCCGTGACCATGGTACTGTTTAATATCTACGAGGAAGAATTCAAAGACTTCCTTAACCAACAAGACAACAGCTAGTCACCGCTTAATCACTTCAAGCTTGGGGCAGATTGTGCGAAAATCTGCCCCAAATTATTTCTGATGAACCAAATTTATGTCTGCTTATATCGCTCCTAGCCAAATAGCTCAGCGCCAACTTGAATACTTCAACGGAAAACACGTTTTAGTCGCTGGTGAAGTTGAAGACCTATTTCCTCTTGAGTTAGTGGCTCATTGTGAGTCTGTTGAAGTGTTTACTTCCAACTATAGCTACTACCGCCAAATTCAAACCTCTGACAAAGTGAAAAGTCATTTTGGCTCTGTGTTTGATGTTGAAACAAAAGCAGACATGGTCCTTTTATACTGGCCAAAAGCAAAAGCCGAAGCAGAATACTTGCTGGCGATGTTGATGGCGAAACTGGGCATTAACACCGAAATCGTCATCGTTGGTGAAAACCGCTCCGGCATCAAGAGCATCGAGAAGATGTTCCAAGAATACGGCCCTGTGAACAAGTACGACTCTGCTCGTCGCTGCTCATTTTACTGGGGTAATTGCCTCAATGAACCAAAACCTTTCAACCAAGCAGATTGGTTTAAGTCTTACACTGTTACACTCGGTGAGCAGTCGCTAGCGGTTAAGAGCCTACCTGGCGTATTCAGCCATGGCGAGTTCGACTTAGGTAGCCGATTGCTGCTTGAAACCTTACCTAAGCTGTCGGGCAAAGTGCTCGACTTTGGTTGTGGTGCTGGTGTGCTCGGTGCGTTTATGGCGAAAGCGAATCCAGAGATCGCGATTGAGATGTGTGACATTAATGCTTATGCGATCACTTCTAGCCAAGCCACATTAGAAGCGAATGGTCTATCCGGACGCGTATTTGCATCAGATATATACTCGGATACCGAAAAAGACTACCGCTTTATCGTCAGCAACCCGCCATTCCACAGTGGTCTAGACACAAATTACAACGCAGCGGAAACCTTGTTGGGTCAGGCGCCACAATACCTAACCAAAGACGGCGAAATGGTGATTGTCGCGAATAGCTTCTTAAAATACCCACCAATTATCGAGCGGGCGTTTAATAATTGCGAGACGCTAAATAAGACCAATAAATTTTCTATCTACTACGCGAAAAAATCATAACTTCCCTCCGCGCAGGCACAAACCTGCGCGATTTTTTCTCATAAATTCAACACTCATAAGAAAAACTGCGTCACCCTGCACGCTTTACAACTAACTTTCTTGTCAAAGAAAAAAAACTCGTTAATTTTGTTAATTCTATCTAGTTGAACATCTTATCCGTTTTTAACGAGAACCTCGGCAGCGAATTATGTTTTAGAACTGCCCATTATGAGTTGTAATCTTATCCATGTTTAAATTCTACAAAAAACAGAAATTTAAGCGCCTTCAGAGTACACTGATGACCGCATTTCTGGTGCTCAGTATCACACCTCTTACCATTACTGCGATCTTTTTCTTGCAGTCCCACAGTAAAGATCTGCAAGAACAAAGCACCTCGCACTTACTGTCTGTTCGAGATACAAAACAGCAGCAAATCATCGACTACTTTGAGGCACGAGAAACCGAAGTCATGGGCTTTGTGCGCTCAGAGTTGGCTTACGCCAGTGGTGGCCGATTCTACGGTCTCGTCAATGCTTTTAGTCGTTTAGGCAATGATATTGAAGAGTCTCGTAAAAACGCCCAACAGCGCTACATCGAGGGCAGCGGAGACCAAATCAAAACCTCAACGTTACCCGAGTCATCCAACTATGTAGGAAGTGAACGTTACCGACTTTTACATAAACGCTATCATTGGGCCTACTTGGAGCTCCTCAAGCGCTCTGATTTTAATGACATTTTGCTGGTCGACATCAATGGTAACGTCACCTACTCGATCAACAAAGACGATAACTACGGAACGAACTTGTTATCAGGCCCCTACAAAGACTCGGCACTTGGCAAAACTTTCAAGCGTCTCGCCGATGATGTGACTGAACGTCGAAAAGTAAACGAAGACTACACTCCTGTGATTGTGTCTGACTTCGAGCTGGAAGGGGGTAAATCAGTCGCTTGGCTAGGTGCACCAATTGTTCAGCAAGGTTATCTACACAGCTATGCCATGTTCCGCTTGCCAAATAATGGCATCACTAAGTTAGCCGCAGACGCTAATCGAGAGTCATCCATTAACACCCTGCTGGTTGGAAATGATCACCAACCTCGCACAATTAACACGAAACAAGACGACATTAAGAACAGTTTAGAAGTGATCGATAAAGCACTCTCTGGTGCGTTTGGTGTCGGCACTTACACGAACGGCTTAGGTGAAGAAATCATCGCGGCTTATGCACCGATTGAAACTCGTGGTGTGATTTGGGCGCTCGTAGTACAGTTACCAGAAAACGAAGCTTTCGCTCGTATCCATCAACTCGAAAAACTATTCGTTATCGCTATGTTGATCGCCATTATCCTTGTGGTGATCGCTTCTCACTATTTATCAAACTTTATCACTTCTCCGTTGCTGAAATTGACTTGGGTTGCCGAAAAGGTCTCTGCAGGGGATCTTGATGACACGTCTTTTAATACGGTTCGTAAAGATGAAATTGGTCGGCTTGCGTTAAGCTTTGAACGAATGCAACGCTCTATTCGAGAGAAGATTCAAACCATTAAGAAGCAAAATGAAGAACTAGAAAGCAACATACAGATCATTCAAAAACAGAATGAAGAACTGCAATTGGCCGATAAATTAAAAGATGAATTCTTAGCCACGACTTCTCATGAACTTCGTACACCGTTACACGGCATGGTCGGGATTGCTGAAACCTTAGCGTCCGGCGCCAATGGTGCGATCCCCGCTAGCCAGAAATATCAGCTTGATATCATCATTAAAAGTGGTCAGCGTCTCGCTAATCTAGTCGATGACTTGTTGGATTATCATAAAATGCGTTATGGAAGCATGGATATCCAGAAATCAGCAGTGAGTTTGGGCAGTGCAACACGATTGGTTTTAGAGCTTTCTAGTCATTTACTTGGAAGTAAAACCATCCGCATCATCAACCAAGTCCCTGCGGATTTAAAAGCAGTGTCAGCTGACCCGCAACGCCTTGAACAAGTGCTATATAACCTGATTGGCAATGCGATTAAATACACCTCAGAAGGTAAAATTGTTATCTCCGCTAATGTGGTAGATGATCATGTACGCGTACAAGTCGTGGATACTGGACAAGGAATTCCCGCAGAACAACTTGAACATATTTTTGAACCACTCATCCAAGCAGGGCAAGACGCGAGCCGTTATCGTCAAGGTGCAGGACTTGGGCTCTCCATTAGCCGCCAATTGATCGAATTAATGGGAGGTTCGTTATACGTCAGTAGCCAACCAATGGTCGGAACTACCTTCAGTTTCACTTTACCGCTCGCCAGTAAAGAAGAAATCCTAGCAACCCAGACTCTAGCTGCGCACGGGCACTTCCAAATTCCTGAAGTTAATGTAGAGAACGGTGAAGACTTATCACTTCCAGAGAATCCAGACGGCCCGTTACTGTATGTAGCTGACGATGAGCCAGTAAACTTACGCGTGCTTGAAAGCTTTTTACGTTTAGAGGGCTATCGTGTGCGTACCGTCTCCGATGGGCCAGAAACGTTAGCGCTCGTCGAGCAAGAGAAGCCGGAACTTCTGTTATTGGATATCATGATGCCAGGCATGAGCGGCTACCAAGTTTGTAGTGAACTACGTGAAACCTATGATCATGCCGAGTTGCCAATCATTATGCTCACCGCACTCAGTCAAACAGAAGATCGTGTAAGAGGTTTTGAGGCAGGAGCCAACGACTATTTATCGAAACCATTTAATAAACAAGAGTTGGCGGCACGTATCCAAGCGCATTTAACGGCAAGTAAAGCAGAAATGCGCCATATGGAAAACAAAGTGCTAGAGTCTGAACTTAGACAGCGTGCAGTCGTTGAAGCAAGCTTACTTGAGACTCAAGGTCGTTTGTTGGAACAGCTAGAATCGGCTCCTGAAGCTATCATCTGTCTACGTGAAGACAAGCGTATTCGCTTTGCTAACGAAGCTGCTTGTAAGCTATTCAAGCGCAGCTTAGAACAGCTAAAGCGCTCATCTGCTGATGAGCTGATTGCCCCTAAATATCTGACCGTCAAACAACCTCATTACTGTGGCAAGATTGATATCTATATTGAAGATATTCGTCAGAACATCGAAGCAGACATTCTTAAGCTCCCTGAAGGTTCAGGGTTAGATATCATGTACATCTTTAATGTCGGCGGTGGAGCCAGTGCCGCTCGCATACATAATCTAGAAACCGCCGTAGAAGTGCTTTCAAGTTATGCATTTGATGGTGACAAAGACCAATTGCAAAAGCTAAAAGAGCTTGGCGGAGAATTTACGCGCCTTGCAGACAAAGCGCTCGGTAATAAAAAAGACAAGCAAGAACTTATGCGAGAAGTTCTAGTAGACGCAATGACACATGCTTTAGAGTATTGGGAATCTGTAACGGGTGAAAGTAAGTTCGCATTTGCAGAGCAAAGTGGCTTGTGGCGCGTTTATCTAGACCGTAGTACTTTGCAAACACGCACTTTAGATAAATACATGCGTATAGAAACATTACCCAAAACACCACGTTGGAGAACGGTGCTAAGCTCGATAGAGTTCATTCTCGAACACTGCAAAGAACAGAGCCCCGAGAGAGCATACATAGAAGCACAACGAGATAAACTACAGCGACTATTGACCAGCTAATATTTATCAAAAAAACTAGCCCAGCGTGCATGCTGGGCTTTTTTGTTATTCGAGTATTCCCTTCCTAGAGATAAAAGAGACCGCCTCTTCCTACCCCATTAACATATTTCCAATAACGAACATTCGGTTATACATCGCTATCTATTGTTGGTCTTCAAAACGTACGATCTTATCCATTTAACTGGCCTTAATTAGGTAAGTTCTAGCAACCAAAAAACTTCATTCATACAATAAAAAAAGGACGACAAACGGAAGAAAACTGTCGATAAAAAAGGCCATTTTTCAGATAACAAGCGGATTTTGACGAACTATTGATAGAGATTGCGAACTTAATCACAACAGAACGGCAGATTAATTTTTAGCTGATTAATTAACACCATTTCTGCATGTGAGCGAGATCTCCGAACCTAGAAACCAAGCAAGAAACGTATATTTTAAATGTATCACCAGGTTAGTAATCACTAACACTCACTATTAACAAGGATATAAACTGCGACGCATATCAACGTTTATTTTTTGTCCCTCTACTGGTTAAAATTAGCCAAAATAACGTTTATAACGGAGAGCTCAGAGATTTTAACGTTTTTAACGGGAATCAAGTTTGATTATTTTATGGATAAGGTGTTTTCTTACTCCTGCCTAAGGCCTACAGGCCACTCTTGGCGAAACTCAATGTTGTAATGAGTAAGGCATGTACAAGAGGTAGGTCTTAGAGAGTGTTTATCAATTGATGACATTCAATTCCATTTAGTGAAATGAAAGCAAATAGTAAGGAACAGCTATGCTTGCCAATATTAAAAAAACAGCACTAGCAACAGCAATTATTGCAACGGCTACTACAGGTTTTGCATCGGTAGCTACTGCGGCTGAACGCAGTGAACTGACTATCCACCCTAAAGAGTTTACAACTTTCGTTCGTAACTTTAACCCTTTCTTGGGTGCAACTAACCTGCACACAACAACCGACTTTATTTACGAGCCGCTCGTTGTTTTTAACGAAATGCACGGTAACACGCCTGTATTTCGTCTAGCAGAAAACTTTACCATGGCTGATGACCTGATGAGCGTAACCTTCGATATCCGTAAGGGCGTAAAATGGTCTGATGGCAAAGCGTTTACCGCTGATGATGTTGTTTACTCTTTCAACCTAGTTAAAGAGAAGCCAGAGCTAGACCAATCTGGTATCAACTCTTGGGTGACTGGCGTAGAAAAAGTTAACGACTACCAAGTTAAATTCCGTCTAAGCGAAGCAAACTCAAACGTTCCTTACGAAATTGCGAAAGTACCAGTCGTACCTAAGCACGTATGGAGCAAAGTAAAAGATCCAGCAACATTCACAAACGAAAATCCAGTAGGCAGTGGTCCATTTACTGAAATCGACACTTTCACACCGCAGCTATATATCCAGTGTGAGAACCCGAATTATTGGGATGCTGACAACCTAGATGTAGATTGTCTGCGTGTGCCACAAATCGCGAACAACGACCAATTCTTGGGCAAAATCGTTAACGGCGAAATGGACTGGACGTCTTCATTCGTACCAGACATCGACCGTACGTACGCTGCAGCAAGTCCGAATCACCACTACTGGTACCCACCAGCGGGTACTCAAGCATTTGTAGTGAACTTCAAAAACCCAGACGCTGCGAAAAACGAAGCACTAACTAACGTTGACTTCCGTCGTGCGTTCTCTATGGCGCTAGACCGTCAAACTATCATTGATATCGCTTTCTACGGCGGCGGTACAGTGAACGACTTCGCATCTGGCCTTGGCTACGCATTTGAAGCTTGGTCTGATGAAGAGACGCACAACAAGTACAAAGGCTACAACACATACAACGCGGAAGGTGCGAAAAAGCTTCTAGCTAAAGCTGGCTTCAAAGATGTAAACAAAGATGGCTTTGTGGATACACCATCTGGCAAGTCTTTCGAGCTTCTAATTCAATCACCAAACGGTTGGACTGACTTCAACAACACGGTACAACTAGCCGTTGAGCAACTAGCAGAAGTGGGCATTAAAGCTCGTGCTCGTACACCGGACTTCTCGGTATACAACCAAGCTATGCTAGAAGGTACTTACGACGTTGCTTACACCAACTACTTCCACGGTGCAGATCCACACTTGTACTGGGATAGTGGCTACAACTCGAAGCTACAAGCTGGTGACGGCATGCCTCGCTTTGCAATGCACTTCTACAAGAACGATAAGCTAGACGGTCTTCTTAACAGCTTCTACAAGACAGCAGATAAGCAAGAACAGCTAGAGATCGCTCATGGCATTCAGAAGATCATTGCTCAGGACCAAGTAACTATTCCTGTGCTATCTGGCGCGTACATGTACCAATACAACACAACTCGCTTCACTGGTTGGTGGAACGAAGAAAACCCTAAGGGCCGTCCAAACATTTGGGCAGGTATCCCAGAGCGTCTACTTCACGTACTGGACCTAAAACCAGTTAAATAAGTAGAAGTTCATTTCAAGCGGCATACATCCCGTGTGCCGCCTATAAAAATCCCTTGTTAACGAAACCAATATGTGGCGCTCGTCGTCAGGGGATTTTTCGCTCTAAATTTCGCTAGGAGCGACCTGAAACCAGAAACAGGGAAAAAATCTGGGTGAGTAAGGTGTGAGTTATGGGTTATTTTTTAAGACGTTTGTCGTTCTATCTTGTCGCGCTCTTAGTTGCAGCGACGTTAAACTTTATTATTCCGCGAGCAATGCCTGGTGACCCAGTTACCATGATGTTTGCTAATGCTTCAGTACAGGTGACTCCAGAACGAATCGCAGCAATGAAAGAACTGCTCGGTTTCGTTGATGGGCCAATTTACATTCAGTACTTCTCGTACATTAAAAACATTCTAAGTTGGGAATTGGGCACCTCAATCCAGTTCTACCCACTTTCAGTTAATTCTTTACTAGGTAGTGCATTTGGCTGGTCACTATTTCTAGCTGGTACTGCGGTTGTACTTTCTTTCTCCATCGCTTCTGTCCTTGGTATTTTTGCCGCCTGGAAGCGCGGTAGTAAGTACGATGCATTCGTAACGCCTGGTACATTGATCATTCAAGCTATTCCACAAATGGTTATCGCAATGTTAGCGCTGTTTACCTTTGCGATTGGCCTGAAATGGTTCCCATCTGGCTATGCTTACACGCCAGGTACTATTCCTGATTGGACAAGCTGGGAGTTCATCAAGAACGTGGGTTACCACGCTGTATTACCTCTATTCTGTGCAACCATCGTTCAAATTGGTGGCTTCCTAGTTAACATGCGTAACAACATGATCAACCTTCTCGCCGAAGACTATATCACGATGGCTAAAGGTAAAGGGCTGAGTGAAAACCGCGTCGTCTTTAATTACGCCGCACGTAACGCACTACTTCCAAGTGTTACCGCACTGTCTATGTCTTTAGGTATGGCCATTGGAGGTCAATTAATCATCGAGATGATTTTCAACTACCCAGGCCTAGGTACTGTTCTATTGAACGCAATTCACGCTCGTGACTACCAAGTACTTCAAGGTCAGTTAATTATCATGACGATGTTCATGCTGTGCTTCAACTTAATGGCTGACATGCTGTACATGATTCTAGACCCTCGCCTACGTACGGGAGGCAAATAATCATGAAAGAACTATTCAAACTTATTTTAGGTAACGCATTCGCTCGCATTGGTCTTGGCATTGTTACGCTGTTCGTGTTCGTTGCGATTGCCGCTCCTTTACTTACAAAGCATGCGCCAGACAAGCGAACCGGTAACCCGCACGAATACCCAAGCTTTGTTGTAAAACAGGCACAAAACAATCCTGATGGTTGGGTTGCTAAAAACCTAGCAGACGATCGTCGTACGCTGATTATGTCTAAAAAGGCCGACCACGTATTAGGTACTAGCCGAATGGGTCGCGATATCTGGTCGCAAGTGGCTTACGGTGCACGAGTATCACTGGGTGTAGGCTTTGGCGCTGGCATCATCGTGTGCTTCTTAGCAACAGTCATTGGTATATCGGCAGGTTACTTCGGCGGCAAAGTGGATGACGTATTGAGTGCCGCGATGAACATCATGTTAGTAATCCCGCAGTATCCATTGCTATTCGTGTTGGCGGCCTTTATCGGTGAAGCAGGCCCACTCACCATTGCCTTGATTATCGCTGGTACTTCTTGGGCATGGGGTGCACGTGTTGTCCGCTCTCAAACTATGGCACTACGCGAGAAAGAGTTCGTTAAAGCTGCCGAAGTATTGGGAGAGTCTTCATTCCGCATCATCTTCGTTGAGATTTTACCAAACCTTATCCCAATTGTCGGTGCGAGCTTCATTGGCTCAGTAATGCTGGCGATCAACACTGAAGCGGTCATTTCGTTCCTAGGTTTGGGTGATGCCAACACGATCAGTTGGGGCATCATGCTTTACAACGTGCAAACCTCATCAGCCATGCTGATTGGCGCATGGTGGGAAGTACTAGCACCTTGTATTGCCCTAACACTACTGGTTACTGGTCTTGCTCTGTTGAACTTTGCCGTTGACGAAATTGCGAACCCTCAACTTCGTTCTCACAAAGGCATGAAACGCTGGAAAAAACTAGCAGCAAAAGACAAGAAAGAGCGTGAGCCTGAACTGGCACCACAAAATGCACTATGGAGCGGAGATAAATAATCATGACTGCACCACTAATTTCCATCCGTAACCTATGCGTAGACTATATTACAGATGCGGGCGATGTCCGCGCCTGTAACAACGTGAGCTTCGACATTGCACCAGGTGAAGTATTCGGTCTGGCTGGTGAATCTGGCTGTGGCAAATCCACTGTTGCCTTCTCACTAATGCGCCTTCATAAGCCGCCAGCGTTTATCACAGGTGGTGAGGTGATCTTCAACGGTGAAGATATCCTTCAGTACAGCGATGATCGCATGCAAGCGTTCCGCTGGAGTGAAATGTCGATGGTATTCCAGAGTGCGATGAACGCTTTGAACCCTGTTCTAACCATGGAAGAGCAGTTCTGTGACGTCATCATGCGTCATACCAATATGACTCGCGCTCAAGCAAAAACACGCGCTGAAGGTCTGCTGGAAATCGTTGATATCCACCCTAGCCGATTGAGTGATTACCCGCACCAGTTCTCTGGTGGTATGCGTCAACGTCTAGTAATCGCAATCGCTTTGGCTCTGAACCCAAAAATGATCATCATGGACGAACCGACTACCGCATTGGATGTAGTGGTTCAACGTGAAATTCTACAAAAAATTTACGCGCTTAAAGAAGAGTTTGGTTTCTCAATTCTGTTCATCACACATGACTTGTCATTGATGGTCGAGTTCTCGGATCGTATCGGCATCATGTACTCAGGTGAGTTGATTGAAGTCGCACCTTCTAAGCAAATTCTGGAAAGTCCTTACCACCCTTACACCAAAGGTTTGGGTAGCTCTTTCCCTCCACTAACTGGACCAAAGACCAAATTGACTGGTATTCCAGGTAACCCGTTGAACTTGCTAGAAGTACCACGGGGCTGCCGCTTCCAAGCTCGTTGCGATCGCGTACATGAAGCATGTACACGTGTACCAACCCAATTACGTCAAATTGAACCAGGTCGCCTCTCAAATTGCCATTTGTACGGCGACACCATTGCTCAAGCTAAGGTTTAACAACAAAAAAACGCTAGCTAAGAACAAAAATTACACTGGAGAGAATTATGAGCAAACAATTCGGCGAACTGCTGATTGAGGGTAAAAATGTCGTTAAGGACTTCCCTTTAAACAGTAACTCAATCAAACAATCTAAGATGCGCGCAATCAACGACGTCTCTTTCAAAATGTACAAGAGCCGCGGCTTGTCAGTGGTAGGTGAATCTGGTTCAGGTAAGTCTACTACTGCAAAAATGATTGCAAAAATGTACGCACCAACCGATGGCATCATTGAATACAAAGGTCGTGATATCCAAGACATCACCTCTCGTCACGATTTAATGACCTACCGTGAAGGTGTACAAATGGTGTGGCAAGACCCGTTTGGCTCGCTAAACCCAACGCACAATATCTTCCACCATATTGCGCGCCCGCTGCTGATTCATAAGAAAGTAGCACCGGGCAACAAGAAAGAACTGGAAGAGCGTGTGTACGACCTACTAGAACAGGTTGGCCTGATTCCACCAAAAGAAACGGCGCAAAAGTTCCCGCACCAGCTATCTGGCGGTCAGCGTCAACGTGTAAACCTAGCTCGTAACATCGCAGTTGGAGCTGAAGTAGTCTTGGCGGATGAGCCAACATCCATGCTCGATGTATCAATCCGTGCCGGTGTTCTGAACTTGATGGAAGAGATGAAGTTCGAGAAACAAATGTCTCTGCTTTACATCACTCACGACATCGCAACAGCGCGTTACATTGCTGAAGATCTCGCGGTCATGTACGTAGGTCACATGGTTGAATGGGGCGATACTGAAGAAATCATTCACGATCCTCAACACCCATATACGCAACTGTTGGTATCTGCGGTTCCAGATCCATCGAAGTCTATTCACGAGAAACTGAAAGGCAACAAAGGGGAAATCCCACTTTGGACACCAGAATCTGTCGGCTGTCCATTTGCTGGACGTTGTGTACACGCTACCGACAAATGTCGCGAACGACTACCAGGCGTCACTCAACTGTCCGACAACCACTTTGTCCGCTGTTACTTATTTGAAGATTAATCATAACGAGGGTCAGGTTCAGCCTGACCCACTCCTGTTTTTATCGTTTCCCGGAGACATTGAATGCTGCTACTGACTAACCACATTGGTTATGAACGTCTGGGCCCAAAGAAAGCCATTATCCAGACCGAACAACCACACTTGTCTTCTTACACTGCTCAATTGATTTGTGCCACTAGCGAGCAAACCGTGGCAACTTTTGCGGTTGAAGAACAAGGTAAAGTGGCGAACTGGCATCAGGGCTATTTCTACCTCATCGACTTTTCCTCTTTCACAACGTCAGGTGACTATTTCTTGCAAGTAGAAGATACGCGCTCTTCCTCTTTCATCGTTGGCGAACACATTCTGTTGGATCAAACTTTGTCAGATGTGATCCATTACTTCAAATCGCAACGTTGCGGCGGGATCTTCGATCAACAAGATCGACAACTTCCAGTACTAAACTCCAATAAAAAGGTTGATGTACACGGCGGCTGGTACGACGCATCAGGAGACGTTAGCAAGTATTTAAGTCACCTTTCATACGCGAATTATCTGAATCCTCAACAAACCCCAATGGTGGTTTGGAACATCCTAAAAGGGGTTTCGTTGCTTGAAGGAAGCGAAGACATTGCAGCTTTCACACGTACACGTCTGATTGAAGAAGCCCTGTTCGGTGCAGACTTTCTTGTGCGTATGCAAAACGAAAAAGGCTTTTTCTACATGACGGTCTTTGACAAGTGGAGCAAAGATACTGCGCAACGCGAGATTTGCGCGTACGAAACTCAACTTGGTCACAAATTTGACGACTATCAAGCAGGCTTTCGACAAGGTGGCGGTGTCGCCATTGCAGCGCTAGCGGCAGCGTCGCGTTTAAGTGTTCACGGTGAATACGATCAACAAAAATACCGCAACGCTGCCGAAAATGGTTACTGGCACTTAAAAGAGCACAATACACAGTACCTCAATGATGGGGAAGAAAACATTATCGACGAATACTGTGCGCTACTGGCTTGTGTAGAACTGTTTAAAGCAACCAAAGAAACTCGCTACTTGAAAGAGAGCCGTTTGTGGGCGCAACGTTTAGTTGCACGCCAAATGAGCGACGAGCAGATTCAACACTTTTGGTCAGCAAACCAAGACGGCAGCCGTCCATATTTTCACGCAGCCGAAGCTGGTCTACCAGTTATTGCCCTATGCGAATATCTATCAATTGAAGACGACTCAGCACGAGCGGAATCGGTAAAACGTATCGTCAACCTAGCGTGTGAGTTTGAGATCACAATATCGAATAAAGTGATCAACCCATTCGGTTACCCTCGCCAATATGTTAAAGGCGTAAATGAGTCAAAACGCGAGGCATTTTTTGTCGCACACAACAATGAATCCGGCTATTGGTGGCAAGGCGAGAATGCTCGACTGGGCTCACTCGCGACCATGGCGTACCTTGCTCAACCGCATATAGCGTCGCAAGAAGTACTGCAACAACTTTCTGTGTTTGCTCAAGATGCATTGAACTGGGTTGTAGGCTTAAACCCATACGACATGTGCATGCTAGATGGCCATGGTCGTAACAACCCTGATTACCTCCCTCAATATGGTTTCTTCAACGCAAAAGGTGGCGTGTGTAACGGAATCACTGGCGGCTTTGAAGACGAGGAAGACATTGCATTTAATCCACCAGCACAAAAAGAAGACGTGTTACAAAACTGGCGCTGGGGCGAACAATGGATCCCGCATGGCGCTTGGTACTTACTCGCGATAATCAGTCAAGCTCAGCATGTTTCTCAGTTGGCGACCTCTAAAAATATGAAGGAAGAATAATCATGGGAATGTATTTTGTCGGTATCGATGGTGGCGGCACGTCATGTCGAGCCAGGATTAAAGATTCACAAGGTAATTTTCTTGGCGAGGCCAAAAGCGGCAGTGCCAACATCATGCTAGGTGCTGAAATAGCAATGGCTTCGATTCTTGAATCCATCACTTCGGCTACCGAGCAAGGCGGTCTAACACAACAAGATTTCGCGTCGATGCACGTCGGCTTAGCCCTTGCTGGCGCAGAGCACAAAGCATCTTGGCAAGCCTTCATGTCTCTTCCTCATCCATTTGCCAGTATAACTATGAATACCGATGCTTACGGTGCGTGCGTTGGTGCACACAATGGCGAAGATGGCGCAATCATGATTGCGGGAACCGGTTCTTGTGGCATCTACCTTAACGGATTCGAGCAACATGTTGTCGGTGGTCGTGAGTTCCCTATTTCGGATCAAGGTGGCGGCGCAGTGATGGGGCTACGCCTAGTTCAGCAAGTTTTGTTAGCTGAAGATGGCATCAGAGAAAAAACGCCCCTAGCACAACACGTTATGACGCATTTCGAAAATGAGGTCGACAACGTGGTGGCGTGGTCAAAACAGGCGCTTCCTCGTGATTATGGGCAGTTTTCTCCGGCTATTTTCCAACATGCGGAACAAGGCGATGCACTGGCCATTGAAATGCTGAAGCAAACCGCAGCGGATATAGAAATGTTTCTCGTGGCATTAAACAAGCGCGGCGCAACACGTATTTGTTTAATGGGCAGCATAGCTGAACGCATTGTACGTTGGCTTTCACCACCAGTTCAGCAATGGATTGTTGAGCCACAGTTTGACGCGATTGAAGGCGCAATTATGTTTGCTGGCAAACCAGAACATAACCTTTACTCGCTCAGTGCGGCGTAGGAGTAGATATGGAATATCGTGTTGATCTCGTAGTCCTTTCTGAGCAGAAACAAAACTGCCGCTTTGGCCTCACCTTTCATAACTTGAGCGACCAAGACCTAAACAGCTGGAGCTTAACTTTCGCTTTCGATCGTTACATTCTTCCAGACAGCGTTTCAAATGGTCAACTGACTCAAATTGGTAGTTTTTGCACACTTAAGCCAGAAGGGGTGGTACTGGCTGCCAACCATCACTATTACTGTGAATTCAGTATTGGTTCGAACCCATTCCGTTATTACTCGGATGGCTTTAACGAAGCGATGATCAACTTTGTCGTTGATGGAAACCCACAGCGCGCACAAGTGGATGTCACGCCTATCGTATTAGCTTCACCATACCGTGAACGCAGTGAGATTCCTGCAAGTTTAACCCATGCACAGCCCTTGCTGCCAAAACCAAACCATATTGAGGTCAGCGATCACTATTTTAGCTTTGATCATCATGCTGGCGTCGCGGTTTATTCAAGCCTGGCCAATTCAGCTAAAGAATGGCTACTTGATGAGCTTAAGCGCATTCACCAATTTGAGTTCGCATCAGACAATGGCAGTCAGATCATCTTCAAAGGCAACCCAACCTTGGATGAAGGCGCTTACAAACTGAAAGTAGCCGAAGAGTCAATCAAAATTGAAGCAGGATCTTCGTCTGGTTTTACCCATGCTTGTGCAACGTTATTACAACTAATCAAAGTTGGCGATCAACCTAACTCAATGGAAGTAGTTTGCTGTTCAATCAAGGACAGGCCACGTTTTCGTTACCGCGGTATGATGCTGGATTGTGCTCGTCATTTTCACTCCGTTAAGCAAGTCAAACGCTTGATCAACCAACTGGCTCATTACAAGTTCAATACGTTCCATTGGCATCTTACCGACGATGAGGGTTGGCGAATTGAAATCAAATCACTGCCTCAACTGACCGATATTGGTGCTTGGCGCGGATTGGATGAGATCAATGAACCACAGTACACGCACTTTGATGAACGTTACGGCGGCTTCTACACACAAGAAGACATCAAAGACGTTATCGAATTTGCATCGCAACGCGGCATCACCATCATTCCTGAAATTGATGTACCTGGTCATTGTCGAGCCGCCATCAAGTCGTTACCACACCTATTGGTAGAAGCGGAAGATACCACCGAATACCGCAGTATTCAGCATTACAACGACAACGTCATTAACCCTGCTCTGCCGGGGAGTTATGAATTTATCGACAAAGTGCTAGAAGAAGTCTCTGCACTTTTTCCTGCGCCTTACGTTCATATTGGTGCCGACGAAGTACCTAACGGCGTATGGTCAAAAAGCCCAGCATGCCAAGCACTAATGGAACAACTGGGTTACAGCGACTACAAAGATTTGCAAGGACACTTCTTACGTTATGCCGAAGACAAACTTCGTAAATTGGGCAAACGCATGCTGGGCTGGGAAGAAGCTCAACACGGCGACAAAGTCAGTAAAGATACGGTGATCTACTCATGGCTAAGCGAAGAAGCGGCCTTGAACTGTGCTCGCCAAGGCTTTGATGTGGTGCTGCAACCAGCACAAACCACTTACCTAGATATGACCCAAGACTACGCACCTGAAGAACCGGGCGTGGACTGGGCAAACCCACTGCCACTAGAAAAAGCTTACAACTACGAGCCGCTCGCTGAAGTGCCTGCCGACGACCCAATACGTAAGCGCATTTGGGGCATTCAAACAGCATTATGGTGCGAAATTATCAATAACCAACCTCGCATGGACTACATGATCTTCCCTCGTTTAACTGCAATGGCAGAAGCATGTTGGACAGACAAACAACACCGAGATTGGACCGACTATTTATCACGCTTGAAAGGCCATCTACCTCTGCTTGATTTGCAGGGAGTGAATTACCGTAAACCGTGGAAGTAATACAAAACTGATGTCGAAACATCACGCTTGAAGAGTTTTTAAATTTTGGCTGCTGATGCAGCTTCGTAAAAAGGAAAGACACAAATGAAATACGGCTATTTCGATAACGAGAATCGCGAATACGTCATCACTCGCCCTGACGTACCAGCACCATGGACCAACTACCTAGGTACTGAGAAGTTCTGTACGGTTATCTCGCACAACGCGGGTGGCTACTCGTTCTACAACTCTCCAGAATACAACCGTGTTACTAAATTCCGTCCAAATGCGACATTCGATCGCCCAGGACACTACGTTTACTTGCGTGATGATGAGACAGGTGATTACTGGTCAATCTCTTGGCAACCAGTTGCGAAGAGCCTAGACGAAGCAAACTACGAAGTTCGTCACGGCTTGTCTTACTCTAAGTTCAAATGTGAATACAGCGGTATTACCGCAACAAAAACTCTGTTCGTGCCAAAAGGCGAAGACGCTGAAATCTGGGATGTAGTGATTAAAAACACCTCTGGCAAACCACGTACGATCAGTGCATTCTCATTTGTTGAGTTCTCATTCAGCCACATTCAATCTGATAACCAAAACCATCAGATGTCTCTGTACTCGGCAGGTACGGCTTACAACGAAGGCGTGATCGAGTACGACCTGTACTACAACACCAACGATTTCGAAGGCTTCTACTACCTAGCTTCAACATTTGACCCAGATTCATACGACGGCCAACGTGACAGCTTCCTAGGCCTATACCGCGACGAAGCAAACCCGTTAGCGGTAGAACAAGGTAAGTGTTTCAATACAGCACAAACGTGTTACAACCACTGTGGCTCTTTGCATAAGCAATTTACTATTCAGCCGGGTGAAGAAGTTCGCTTTGCTTACATTCTAGGTATCGGTAAAGGCAACGGTGAGCGTCTACGTGCTAAGTACCAAGACCTTGCAGAAGTCGACAACGCATTTGCGGGTATCAAAACACACTGGGATGAGCGCTGTGGCAAGTTCCAAGTGAAATCACCAAACGAAGGTCTAGATACCATGATCAACGCTTGGACGTTATACCAAGCGGAAACTTGTGTGGTGTGGTCTCGCTTTGCTTCATTCATCGAGGTGGGAGGCCGTACTGGTCTTGGTTACCGCGATACAGCGCAAGATGCAATCTCAGTTCCTCACGCTAACCCAGCAATGACGCGCAAACGTATCGTTGACCTACTGCGCGGCCAAGTAAAAGCGGGCTACGGTCTACACCTATTCGATCCAGATTGGTTTGATCCAGAAAAAGCTGATGTTAAACCATCTAAATCTCCAACCGTAGTTCCAACACCTTCTGATGAAGACAAAATTCACGGCATCGAAGACACTTGTTCTGATGATCACCTATGGCTAGTTCCAACCATCTGTAAGTACGTGATGGAAACCGGTGAGCACAGCTTCTTCGACGAAGTGATCCCTTACGCCGACGGTGGCGATGCAACGGTTTATGACCACATGAAAGCCGCGCTAGACTTCTCGGCTGAATACGTAGGTCAAACCGGTATCTGTAAAGGTCTGCGTGCAGACTGGAACGACTGTCTGAACCTAGGTGGCGGCGAATCGTCAATGGTGTCTTTCCTACATTTCTGGGCACTGCAGGAGTTCATCGACCTAGCTAAATACCTAGGGAAAGAAGCCGACGTTGAAAAATACACGGTGATGGCAGCAAACGTTCGTGAAGCGTGTGAAACCCACCTTTGGGACGAAGAAGGCGGCTGGTATATCCGTGGTCTAACGAAAAACGGCGAAAAGATCGGTACAGCGCAACAAAAAGAAGGTCGTGTACACCTAGAGTCAAACACACTTGCGGTACTTTCTGGTGCGGTATCTCAAGAGCGCGGCGAAAAAGCGATGGACGCTGTCGATGAGAACCTGTTCTCTGAATACGGCCTTCACCTAAACTCACCATCTTTTGCAACACCGAATGATGATATCGGCTTCGTAACTCGTGTTTACCAAGGCGTAAAAGAGAACGGTGCGATCTTCTCGCATCCAAATCCATGGGCTTGGGTAGCTGAAGCGAAACTGGGTCGTGGTGATCGTGCAATGAAGTTCTACGATGCACTTAACCCATACAACCAGAACGACATCATCGAAAAACGTATTGCAGAACCTTACTCATACGTACAGTTCATCATGGGTCGTGACCACCAAGACCACGGTCGTGCAAACCACCCATGGTTAACAGGTACATCTGGCTGGGCTTACTTCGCTGTTACCAACTTTATCCTTGGTGTGCGTACAGGCTTCGATGGCCTAACTATCGATCCATGTATCCCAACGAACTGGCCTGGTTTCGAAGTGACTCGTCAATGGCTAGGTGCAACGTACAACATCAAAGTAGTTAACCCAGACTCAGTAAGCAAAGGCGTTAAGTCGATTACTGTGAACGGTGATGCAGTGAATGGTGCCTCTGTCCCAGTTCAAGCGGAAGGTTCAGTAAACGAAGTTATCGTTACTCTAGGTTAATCATCTTTTGGGGGAGTCCTTCTCCCCTTTTGATTTATCCGGTGCATTTATGTTTTACAATTGCATCGGTTCGCTAGCAAAGATTTAAGACGCGGTGGGATGCCGCTCTTATCGAGGATCGAATCATGATCAAATTTGGTACAGGCGGTTGGCGTGCATTTATCGGTGAGGAGTTCACCAAAGATAATGTACGTTTGGTCGCTCAAGCAGTTGCAAACATCACGAATAACGAATCGGTTGCTGATCGCGGTTTTGTGATTGGCTATGACCGTCGTTTTCTTTCCGATAAAGCAGGTCGTTGGTTCGCTGAAGTTCTAGCAGCAAACGGCATTGTGGTTAGCTTTATCGACAAATTTGTCCCAACACCTATCGTAATGTTTAAAGCGAAAGAAATGGGCTGCGCATACTCGGCATGTATTACCGCATCACACAACCCTGCCGATTACAACGGCATTAAAGTCTTCATTGAAGGCGGTCGTGACGCAGATGAAATCATCACCCAAAAAATCGAATCACAAATAGACGCGCTCACTGCGCACGATGTAAAAAGCGTCGACTTTGAACAAGCGGTTGAAGATAAGCTGATTGAAATCATCAATCCGATGAACGAATTCGTTGACTCAATCATCGACTTTATCGACATCGAAGCGATCAAGAAGGCGAATTTACGTGTTTTGATCGACCCAATGTTTGGTGTCGCGAAAAACGCACTGCAAACCGTATTAATCAACGGCCGCTGTGACGTTGATGTGATTAACGATGGCAAAAACCCAGATTTCGGTGGGTTAATGCCTTCGCCAAGCGCTGCAACACTCTACCGTTTGATGCACCTAGTGAAAGAGCAAGGTTACGATATTGGCATCGGTACTGATGGCGATGCGGACCGTCTTGGTATTATCGACGAAAAAGGTAACTTCATTCATCCAAATGAAGTGCTACTGCTGCTTTACTACTACCTACTTGAATACAAAGGCTGGAAAGGCTCCGTGGTACGTAACATCGCAACCACCCACCTTCTCGATAAAGTCGCCGAAGATCATGGCGAGAAATGCTTTGAGGTTCCTGTAGGCTTTAAGCACATTAGTTCCCAAATGGAAGCGGATGACTCACTGATTGGCGGGGAAAGCTCTGGTGGCCTAACCATTCGCGGCCACATCAAAGGTAAAGACGGCGTATTCGCATCAAGCCTATTGGTAGAAATGATTTCAGTAACCGGCAAGAAGCTGTCTGAGTTGCTGGATGAAATCTACGGCAAGTACGGCTATGCCTACATGGCAGAAGGCGATTGTAAGTTCAAACCAGCGCAAAAGGACGTTCTGTTCAACAAAATTTATGTTGAAAAACAGTTGCCTGAGTTTGAGTTTGAAATCGAAAAAGTCAGCTATGAAGATGGCGCGAAAGTCTACTTCAAGAACGGCGGTTGGATCATCGCTCGCTTCTCTGGCACTGAGCCACTGCTACGAATTTTTGCAGAGATGCAAGATAAGGACACTGCGGAACGTGTTCTTCAACAGTTTAAAGACTTCTTGTCTTTATAACTGAACCTTGTGCCCGCTTCGCGCACTATGATGAGAGTCAACGCTGTCTGAAAAGGCGCTCATCAACAGGAGAAGAGCACTTGCCCGGCTCCACAGCCGGGCTTTTTTATTGTATGTTGGAAAGTCGTAAACGAGATAGCAAAGATACTCAGGAGCGTTAAGCAAATGCCAGGACGCCTTGCGTTTCAATTTTCACCGCGACGGACTCACCTATATTTAATGCTTGCGAAGCTGTAGCTAACAAACGATCACCATTCGCGTTAATCACATAACGGCAGTGATCACCCATAAAATGCTGTTCCAATACGGTTACCGAACTATCTTCATCGGATTGAATTTGCACATGCTGCGGTCTTAGCAGTAAAGAGCACTCCGCCTGTACTGGAATATCTTGTTGAGCCGTGGCTTCAACCACGCCCAAGTGGGTTTCATATTCTGAATTCGAAACCCGTTTAGCAGCAAGGTAACTGCCACCACCTAAGAAATCAGCGACAAATTTACTTGAAGGCTGGTAGTAAAGTTCAGATGCTGTGCCATATTGCTCGATGACTCCATTGTTCATCACTGCCATTTTATCGGCGAAAGCAAAAGCCTCTTCACGGCTATGCGTAACAAAAATGGCAGTCACGCCTTGCGCCTTAAAAATCTTACGGATCTCACTTATCAACTCATGGCGAACTTGCGTATCAATATTAGAAAACGGTTCATCAAGTAACAATAAGTCTGGGCTGTAAGCTAATGAGCGAGCAATCGCAACACGCTGCTGCTGTCCACCAGACAATTGATGAGGATAACGATCGCCATAACCTTGAAGATGCACGAGTTCTAACATCTCTTGAACTTTGGCATTTTTCTCTTTTGTCGAGCACTGCTTTAAGCCAAAGGCAATGTTTTGCTCCACCGTCAAGTGAGGAAAAAGTGCGTAATCTTGGAAAATCATCCCGATATTACGCTGTTCTGGCGGCAACCAGTTTTCCCCATCATCAATTGTGACGCAATTTAGACTCATTTCGCCTGACGTTAACGGCAATAATCCCGCAACGGCCTTTAATAGTGTTGTTTTCCCACAGCCACTGGCTCCTAGCAAACAGACAATCTGCCCTTGTTCTACCTCAAGAGACAATGATTCGAGTACAGTTTGATCGTCATATTGGCACGTTAGGTTTTTAATTGATAATGCACAGCTCATCAGTGATTTTGCTCCAGTGAACGGTTAACAACAACAAGCGGGATCAACCCAACAAGAACCAACAGAACCGCTGGCAAAGCGGCCAATTCTAAATGCTCATCCGAGGCGAAGTTATAAACGTATGTGGCTAGTGTTTCAAAGTTAAACGGACGAAGTAACAAAGCCGCATTAAGCTCTTTCATCGACTCGATAAACACTAATAAAGCCGCAATCAGTGCACCGCGCTTAACCAGCGGAAAGTGCACGCGCCACAGCATGGCATTGGGCTTACAACCCATAGTGCGCGATGCCATATCTAACGACGGAGAAATTTTATTTAAATTACTTTCGATACTACCAATCGCTACCGCGGAAAAGCGCACAACCATCGCGAAAATCAGAGCAAACATAGATCCTGAGAAGATCAGTCCCGGTCTACCCCACTCCATCGCTTTAGCAATATCGTTGACACGATGATCCATAAACAGCACAGCGACCATCACACCGATGGCTAGTACCGTTCCTGGTACTGCATAGCCCATAGAAGAAAGACGCATAAATGCCAAGCTTTCTCGTTTACCACTGACTCGATGGGTAAAGTTAACGATCAGTGCGACAGCAACACCAATAATCGCAGCAATAACAGACACAACTAAGCTATTCCATGCGTATTCACGAAACTCTGAGGTCCAACTCTGCGCAAAATAAGTGATCGCATAATCAATCAGCTGTAGTAGCGGCAAAATAAAAGCGACTGAAACCAAGCCCCAACACCAAACCAGTGCGGTCCACTTTTTCCAGCCCGTCAACTCGTAACGAAAATCTTCGTGACTGTTAAATTGGCTTTGAAAAAGCTTTTGTTTACGGCGGCTGTATCGTTCGGCACTAAGAAGCAGTACTACAATGACGAGCATCATGGCAGAAATCTTGGCTGCCGCATTAAGATTAGAGTACCCCAACCAAGTATCGTAGACCGCTGTGGTTAACGTATTCACCGCGAAGTAACTTACCGTACCAAAGTCACCGATGGTCTCCATTGCGACCAATGATAAACCCACTGCGATAGAGGGTCTTACTAACGGCATCGAGATGCGCCAAAAGCTTTCCCATGGAGAGCACTTGAGCAAACGCGCGCTTTGCAATAAAGATACATTTTGCTCCATAAACGCAGCCCGGCACAATAAATACACGTAAGGATACAACACCAAAGCCAACACAAAGGTCGCACCAGGCAACGTACGAATGTCAGGGAACCAATACTCGCCAGGTCCCCATCCGGTTACATCACGCAAAAAGATCTGAATCGGGCCTGCAAAATCAAACCAATCAGTAAAAATATAACCAATGATATAACCTGGCATTGCAAGAGGTAGCACCAATGCCCACTGCAACCATTTTTCGGTCGGCAGTTTACACATGGCCATTATCCAAGCGCTTGGAATACCAAGAATTAAGGACAGCACCATTACGCCAACAGTTAGCGCAACCGTGTTAAAAATATAAGTCGGCATGACCGTTGCCATTAAATGAGCAAACAAATCATCCGTTTCACCAATTGCGGTGTAGAAGATCGCTAAGATCGGCAAAACCAGTAGCAGAGTTATTACCCCACTACTGGTTTTCCATAAAGAGTGTTTATCTTTCATCGCCTAATTACTGCAAGGCTGTATGAAATACAAATGCTGTTGCAAATACATCTCATATCCTTTAATCAAATGGGGGTACTGTTATACCCCCACAAGGAATTAAAGGTCAAATTTCACTTCATCTAATAGCTTAATTGCCGCTTCGTGGTTGGCTGCAATATCGTCTAGAGAAAGCTTGTCTGCTTTAAAGTCACCCCAAGATTCCACAAGCTCAGAACGCTTCACGCCTTCTTTAACTGGGTACTCGTAGTTAACTTCTGCGTACATTTGCTGCGCTTTGTCACCCGTTAGGAATTCCATTAGCTTCACAGCATTGTCTTTGTTTGGAGAGTACTTAGCCATCGCCATACCAGAGATATTCACGTGAGTGCCTGTAGTCTCTTGGTTAGGGAAGTTGATGTAAACTGCATCAGCCCAAGCTTTTTGCTCTTTGTCGTTAACCATTTTACCTAGGTAGTAGCTGTTACCTAGAGAAACATCACATAGGCCTTCTTTGATCGCTTTAACTTGTGCACGATCGTTGCCTTGTGGTTTGCGAGCAAGGTTTGCTTTCACGCCTTCTAACCACTCTTTGGTTTCTGCTTCGCCATTGTGAGCAATCATTGCTGAAACTAGAGAAACGTTGTACGGGTGCTTACCGCTACGAGTACAAATTTTACCTTTGAACTCTGGCTTAGCTAAGTCTGCGTAGTTGAAATCTGCGCCTAGTTTACCTACGCGATCACGTGATGAATAAACGCTACGAGAACGTAGAGTTAGAGCAAACCACTCATTCTCTTTATCTTGGTATTGAGCAGGTACGTTTTCTTCAATGATTTTGCTATCGACTTTCTGAACTAAACCTTTGTTTGTCAGTTCAGCTAGACGGCTGATGTCTGTCGTAAGAATAACGTCAGCAGGGCTGTACTCACCTTCTTGAGCTAGCTTTTCTGCTAAGCCTTTTTTAGCAAATTTTACGTTTACTTTGATACCAGTTTCTTTAGTGAACTCATTGAACATAGGTTCAACTAGGAAAGGTTGACGGTAAGAGTAGACGTTCACTTCTTCAGCAGCCATTGCTGTTGGAGCTAGAGTAGCGCAAGTTAGTGCTGAAAGAGTTAGCAGTTTTTTCATTGTTTAATCCTTTACCATGCTAATGATAACGTTTATCAGTTGCGTTATTATATGTATGTTCAATAAGAAGACAATGACGAATATTAAAAAACCTGCTCATCGGAGCAGGTTTTATTGTGTTAAGTGTGTAACCATTTATTACAAGCTAATGATTATTTCACCGTAACAAACTCTGGGTAAGCACCAACACCACAATCATGCATGTCCATACCTTCCATTTCTTCATCTTCTGTAACGCGAATCCCAACGGTTGCTTTCAAGATTGCCCACACAACTAGGCTGGCACCAAATACCCAAGCAAAGATAACTACGGCACCTAAAAGCTGTGCACCAAACGTTGCATCACCGTTGCTCAGTGGCACTACCATTAGGCCGAAGAAACCACACACACCGTGAACTGAGATAGCACCTACTGGATCGTCAATTTTAAGTTTATCTAGAGCAATGATACTGAATACTACTAGTGCACCCGACACCGCACCAATCGCAACCGCGTACAGTGGTGATGGCGATAGAGGGTCTGCAGTGATGGCAACCAAGCCAGCTAGCGCGCCATTGAGAATCATCGTTAAATCGGCTTTACCCCAAGTAGTTTTACAAACGAATAGCGCCGCAATTGCACCGGCAGCCGCTGCTGCGTTAGTGTTTAGAAAGATCTGACCTACCGCTGTAGCATTCTCAAAATCTGAAACCATCAACTGAGAGCCACCGTTAAATCCAAACCAGCCAAACCAAAGGATAAAAGTACCCAACGTTGCCAAAGGCATGTTAGAACCTGGAATCGGATAGATTTCACCATTTTTACCGTACTTACCCTTACGCGCGCCAAGCAGTAACACACCAGCAAGAGCAGCAGAAGCACCTGCCATATGTACGATACCAGAACCCGCAAAGTCACTAAATCCAGCTTCTGCTAGGAAGCCTCCACCCCATGTCCAGTAACCTTCCATTGGATAGATAAACGCAGTTAAAATCGCAGAGAAAATCAAGAAAGACCAAAGCTTCATGCGCTCAGCTACCGCACCAGAAACGACGGACATGGCAGTTGCAACGAAGACAACTTGGAAGAAGAAGTCAGACTCTAAAGAGTGGTCGGCCCCTTCACCTTGAGTACCAATTAGCGTACCAAATGAAGGTAACCAGCCTCCTTCTCCATTATCGACATACATGATGTTATAACCGACAATCAGAAACATCGTACATGCGATAGCGTACAAACAGATGTTCTTCGTAAGAATTTCTGTTGTGTTTTTAGAGCGCACAAGGCCAGCCTCTAGCATCGCAAAGCCTGCTGCCATCCACATTACCAACGCACCGGAAATGAGGAAGAAAAAGGTGTCAAGTGCGTAACGTAACTCGGTTACTGTTGTTGCTAATTCCATAATAAGTATCTCCAATCCTTTGAATTCTTAAAGTGCTTCTGCGTCCATTTCGCCAGTTCGGATACGCACCGCTTGGTTCAGATCGTAAACAAAAATTTTACCGTCGCCGATTTTTCCGGTTTGCGCAGCTTTTGTAATTGCTTCAACAACGCGATCTACATTGTCTGCGTGAGTCGCGATTTCAATTTTCACCTTTGGTAGAAAATCGACTTGATACTCTGCACCGCGGTACAATTCCGTGTGACCTTTTTGACGACCGAACCCTTTAACTTCTGATACTGTCATCCCTTCGATACCGACATCAGCCAATGCTTCTCGTACATCGTCTAATTTAAACGGCTTAATAATGGCATTGATTATTTTCATTGAGTTATCTCCGAAGCTTTCATCCTGAAACACTTCTTATAATCCAATCTACGTGCCAAGTTTTTAAGTTATTGAATAATAAAAACTAACCTCAATTTACATATCTATAAACAAAAAGGGCGCACCATATCGGTGCGCCCTTTTCACAAATTTAAAGCAACGGCAGAGAAGTTACCCAAAACTGTGCATTAAATGTTCAAAAAGTCTTTCCACTGTTCGATAAGTGCCATGAAATCCTCTATCCCACAACTTGCTGTACTTTCTGCATTGTAGAAGTCGAACTCACTTTCCATCTCGACATCATATTCATGGGCTAATGCGTTTTCTTGTACAAGAACTTCGTCGCCCTGAATCATCAAGCTAATTTCCGTGCCTGTTAGGTTATGCTCCTGAGAAGGCGCTGAAAATGACCGCTCAATTAGCTTTTCAACCTGTGCAATCTTCATCGGATCTTTGCCAATTTCTTCTTGCAACCAGCGTCCTACAATCTCATGTCCCATGCTACATTTTACGTAGTACTCGCCCATCAACGTGTTACGAATGAATTCAAATTCCACCGAGATTGCCTATTTCGTATCAATTTGGTGCGAGTATAGCGAATTGCTCCCATAAAAAAAGCACCTCATGTGAGGTGCTTTTGAATTGTGCATTTCTGATTATGCCGGTTCTTGGAAGATCACTTCGTCCGCTTTCTTGGTGTATTGATCCATTTTATGGAAGTTCAAGTAGCGGTACGTATCCGTTGCCGTAGCGTCGATTTGCTTCGCGTATTCTAGGTATTCTTCTTTGGTTGGAATTTTACCTAGGATTGCACCTACTGCAGCTAGCTCAGCTGACGATAGGTAAACATTCGCACCAGTACCCAGACGGTTCGGGAAGTTACGCGTTGAAGTCGACATTACTGTTGATTTATCTGCAACACGCGCTTGGTTACCCATACAAAGTGAACACCCTGGCGTTTCAATACGCACCCCTGCACGTCCGAAGATACCGTAGTAGCCTTCTTCAATCAGTTGGTCTTTATCCATCTTTGTTGGTGGCGCTACCCAAAGGCGCGTTGCTAACTGGCCATTGAACTTATCAAGCAATTTACCTGCTGCGCGGAAGTGACCGATGTTCGTCATACAAGAACCGATGAACACTTCATCAATCGCTGTGCCTTGTACTTCAGACAACAAACGAGCGTCATCTGGGTCATTCGGTGCACATAGTACTGGCTCATTGATTTCAGCCATATCGATTTCAATCACATGTGCGTATTCAGCGTCTTTATCTGCTTGCATCAGCTCAGGGTTTGCTAGCCACTCTTGCATTGCTGTAATGCGGCGCTCGATAGTACGGCGATCACCGTAGCCTTCAGAGATCATCCACTTCAGCATCACGATGTTAGAGTTTAAGTACTCTTCGATCGACTCTTGAGACAATTTCACAGTACAACCTGCCGCCGAACGCTCTGCAGATGCATCAGAAAGCTCAAATGCTTGCTCAACCGTTAGCGTTTCTAAGCCTTCAATCTCAAGGATACGGCCAGAAAATTCGTTGATCTTGCCCGCTTTCTCTACCGTTAGTAGGCCTTGCTGAATCGCGTAGTAAGGGATGGCATGAACAAGATCACGCAGTGTAATACCCGGTTGCATTTCACCTTTAAAACGAACCAAGATTGACTCTGGCATGTCTAGCGGCATAACGCCTGTCGCAGCTGCAAAGGCAACCAAGCCCGAGCCTGCTGGGAATGAAATACCCAGAGGGAAACGAGTATGTGAGTCCCCACCCGTACCGACAGTATCCGGTAGTAGCATACGGTTTAGCCATGAGTGGATAATACCGTCACCAGGACGAAGAGATACACCACCGCGGTTCATAATAAAGTCCGGAAGTGTATGGTGAGTGTTAACGTCTACTGGTTTTGGATAAGCCGATGTGTGACAGAAAGACTGCATGACAAGATCAGCAGAGAAGCCGAGACACGCCAAGTCTTTAAGTTCATCACGAGTCATAGGGCCTGTAGTATCTTGCGAGCCTACTGTCGTCATCTTCGGCTCACAGTAGGTTCCAGGACGGATGCCTTCTACGCCACATGCTTTACCAACCATTTTCTGTGCAAGCGTGTAACCCTTGCCAGAATCTGCGATTTCACCAGGTTTGCGGAATACGTCCGAAGGCTCAAGACCTAGCGATTGACGCGCTTTGTCTGTCAAACCACGACCGATGATCAATGGGATACGACCACCAGCACGAACTTCATCAATCAGTACTTCTGTTTTTAGCGAGAATTCAGCTAGAACCTCACCAGTTTCGTGGTTGCAAACTTTACCTTCATATGGGTAAACATCGATAACATCGCCCATGTTGAGCTTAGTTACGTCAGCTTCGATTGGTAGTGCGCCAGCATCTTCCATTGTGTTAAAGAAGATAGGGGCAATTTTGCCACCAAGAACATACCCACCAGCTCGTTTGTTTGGAACGTAAGGGATATCATCACCCATAAACCAAAGCACTGAGTTGGTTGCAGATTTACGTGAAGAGCCAGTACCAACAACATCACCAACGTAAACCAATTGATGACCTTTGTCTTTTAACTCTTCAATTTGCTTGATCGGGCCAATAGTACCCGGTTGATCAGGGTTTATTCCTTCACGCTCGTTTTTAAGCATCGCCAGTGCGTGTACTGGGATATCAGGACGAGACCAAGCGTCAGGTGCAGGTGAAAGGTCATCCGTGTTCGTTTCACCTGTTACTTTAAATACGGTTAGAGTGACTTTTTCTTCAAGCTTAGGCTTAGAAAGGAACCACTCAGCATCAGCCCATGATTGAAGTACTTTCTGTGCATGCGCATTGCCTGCTTTTGCTTTCTCTTCTACGTCATAGAAAGCATCAAACATTAGCAGCGTATGAGACAGCGCTTTTACTGCGATCTCTGCCAGTGCTTCATCATCCAATAGCTCAACTAGCGGTTCGATGTTGTAACCACCTTGCATAGTGCCTAGCAGTTCAGCCGCTTTTTCACGACTCACTAATGGTGATTTAACTTCACCTTTTGCTACTGCTGTTAGGAAACCCGCTTTTACATAAGCAGCTTCATCAACACCTGGAGGGATACGGTTTTCAAGTAGGTCAAGAATGACTTCTTCTTCACCTTGTGGGGGATTTTTCAGAAGTTCTACAAGTCCAGCAACTTGTTCTGCGTCTAGCGGTTTAGGAACAACTCCTTCAGCAGCACGCTCTTCGACGTGTTTACGGTAGGCTTCAAGCACGACTTTTTCCTCTCATTGCGGTTCCTCCTCTATTATTACTATTGTTAAAGTAAAGGAGTGAACATCCTTGGAAACTTGGCTCTCCATTGCCCTTGTTTTCATTCAATTATGATTGAGAAACAGCGCCGTAGAGGCCAAACTGTGGGCAAAATAATAGCAAATTTAACCTTAAATTAAAATCTTATCATTTTGACCAACATAGCAACTTACGACTAAAGTTCTGCTAATTTTGACCAAATATGCCAAGTTTTGCTTTCTCATACCCGATTAATTAAACGATGTTCCTACGATCAAATACACAGCATCCAAATCTTGCTCGGTACGACCGTATGCCAACATTATTGGTCCTATTGGTGAGTCAACACCAAAGAAGATGGAGCCAGCATTGTAAAGCGGCGCTTCGTTTAGTTTCAGATCATTATCAGACCAAACACCGCCATATTCGACCGATGCGCCCAGGTAGACTGGAGCTTCAAACAATCCGAAATCATTATCAAACCACTTATATCGGTACACCAAACTGCTGAAAAATAAGTTCTGTCCGATCAGGCTATTTCTTGGGATTCCAGATAGGCTTAAAAAGCCGCCCAACTCTCTGGGATCAAGCGGTAAAGATGAGTTTTTACTCTCTACAAAACTATATTCAGCATGTCCGACTAAAGTATGACGCTGATGACTCACTGCACCTTTAAATCGTGCAGAGATTTCATAAACGGTATCTTCAATAATTTTGTCAGTTTCTAAAAGGCTAACGCCCTGAGGACTTTGATCATGAGACACTAAATATTCGAGATCGACTAAAAGCCCACGAGTCGGAAATGCGAAATCATCAAGTGTATCTAGGCGATAATTGGCAAACAGACCACGACGTTCAAAATCCAATTTACCAGCAGAAGCCAAAGTAGAAAGCTCAATATCTCCGGTAGAGTAGCGAGCGCCAAATCGAAGTTCTTGCCACAATGTGGGTTGGATACCTATCGCTAACTCTGTTGTAAAATCATCGTAAGTGACCGGGAAAAAGTCATTTACTGACTCTAAATCTGGTGCTTGAGGCTCTGTTAAAGGTAAGTTTCGGCTCTCACTGCCATAGGAAATTCGCCCCGATACAAAAAGTTCTTGGCTAGATAAAACAGGGGAATACAACTCAGCTTCAATCAGCTTATCCGTGCCCATTTCTACGTTGAACGCCAACTCCGCGCCATGAGAGTTCAAGTTGGTAAAGTTGGTCGATATTCCTATGCCGTACTGGCTATCTGTATCGAAGTCATCTTCAAGAAAAAATCGGAAGTTGAGATAATTAGGCCCCCACGACTTCTCGTTAACATCAAAAACCAACAATGTCTCACCATCCACCTCTTCAAAGTGATAAGTGATGAGCTCGAACCGATCTAACGCGTAGAGGTTTTCAACGGCTTTCTCAATTTCGGCCGTTGAAATACGACGTCCGGTTTCTAATTCAATACGATTCGTCAACAACACATCGCTGTAGTGCGTGTTATTAACAATCACTATGTCATCAACCACACGCTGATCGCCATAAATCAAAGTTTTACGAACTTCTTGTTTGCGATCGATGTATTTTTGATAGTCCGCGTTGGACAAGCGTAACTCTTTCAGCTTGTCTTTTAATTGCTTGGTAATATCGTACCCAGCTTGAAAAGCCCAAGGCATTTTGTCGAACTCGACGGTTTCCATGGTGCCCACATTGGGACGAATATAGATATCTTGAGGTTCAAGCTCGTCCACTTGCTGTTGTGTACTACGACGAACGAGATAGTTAGAGAGTTGGTCCGCGACAGTAAACAGCCCCGTAAATTCATCTTCGGTTTTGTAATCGGTGCTAATATCGACGGCAATAACGACATCAGCCCCCATGGCGCGAGCCACATCGACAGGCATGTTATTGACGACGCCGCCATCAACAAGCATATGGCCATTGAGCTTATAAGGAGGAAGCGCTCCTGGTACAGACATGCTAGCCATCATTGCATCAACAAGGTAACCATTGCCCAGTACGACTTCTTCTAGGGCAAGAATATCTGTCGCAACAGAACGATAGGGAATGGCAAGATCATCAAAAGAATCGAATCGCCCTAAGTTCCCTGTAGTCTCACGCAATACTCGCAACATGTTCTGGCCTTGCACCACACCCGTTGGTGCTCGTACCTCACCGAATCTTAAGCCGAGGTCGGTATTAATTTGATAGCGGTCTTCATACTCTTTGTCACGAACTCTACGTTGGCTACGGTCAACACGATCTCGATAACCGCTGCCCCAATCGACGGTGTAGATAAAACTCTCGATTTCATCAGCACTCATCCCCGTGGCATAAAGCCCACCCACATAGGCGCCCATACTGGTACCGGTCACAATATCCACAGGAATCTGCATTTCTTCCAATGCTTTTAAAACTCCAATGTGTGCCGCCCCTTTCGCTCCGCCACCAGCGAGCACAACCGCCACCTTTGGTCGAGGTTCCAAGTCATCCGTTTTTGTTAGAGAGTTTGCGAGGGAAACAGAAGGAGTGATCATCAAAAAGGTACTAACCCAAAGCGCAAAGTTGCGAACCGATGGGCTTGATAACAGCTTTTTGAACATTCACTTCTTCCTTTATTGAATATCTGATCAAGTAGGGCGTGCTAGCAGTACTGTACTAACACGCCCTAATATGTACTAAGAATTAATCAGATAAACAAGCTAATGTTGTTGATTTGGCGATGCTACCAATCAAATATGCTATTTAACCAGTTTGATTTCTTCTCACACTGTTGCTTTATCTGACCGGTTTTATCCCAAACCGGCAGTTTGTAATCACTACGGCAGTTCATTTCTAAACCTCCATCAGATGTAGGCTTGAACCCTAATGTGGTGATTTCTCTTGGCCATGGGAGCTCTAAACGCTCAGGAATACGCTGCTTCAAGTACTCTGCGTATACTCGTAATGCACCACTCGACCCCGTTAGATTCACGGGTTTATTATCGTCGCGGCCTAGCCAAATTGTCGTCACCTCACGACCATCAACACCGACAAACCAACTATCGCGGTTATCATTACTGGTACCCGTTTTTCCTGCCAATGCAGCCCAACCAAACTGGCTTTGTAAGAAGCGGCCAGTGCCTTGAGCAACCCCTTGTTTCATCGCGTAGGTCGTTAGCCATGCTGCTTGTTCATCCACGGCTCTTGATGAACGAGGCAAGGATTGATACAGCACATTACCTTCCATATCCATGACTGAGCGCAGAGCGGTCAGTTTTGCACGCTTACCTGAATTCGTCAGAGTCTGATACATCTGTGCGACTTCGAATGGCGTCAAAGAAAACGAACCCAAAAACATCGAAGGCACTGGGCGAATTTCGTCTTTGTTCACGCCCAAACGCTCTAAAGTATTGGACACTTCAGGAATGCCAAGTGCCATACCTAAGCGCACGGTCGGTACGTTAAGTGATTTCGCTAAAGCAATGTAAAGTGGCACATCACCACGATATTTTCTATCGTAGTTGCGCGGCGTCCACACGTTACCTTTACTGCTCTTCAGACTTAACGGCGTGTCGTGTAGCGTCGTGCCTAGGTTGTATTTATCCGGTTGTTCTAGAGCCGTTAAGTAAATCGCTGGTTTCACTAAAGAACCAATCGGACGACTGGCATTGAGCGCGCGGTTAAAGCCTTCATAACCGACACGTTTACCACCTACCATCGCACGGATTTCACCACTATGGCGATCAACGGCCACAGCTGCGGCTTCTAACTCTTTACCACCCCGTTTAGCTAGTTCTGGGATCTTTTTCGCGATAGCTTGTTCCATTTTGCTTTGCGATACTGGGTCCAGAGACGTAAATACGCGCAGTCCGGTCTCTGCTTTAAATCGCTCCCCAACTTTTTCTTTTAATTCAATGCTCAATTGTTGGAAATAAGCTGGCTGACGGCTCGCAATACGTGGCTTGCTTTGCGTATCGAGTGGACGACTTACAGCTTGTTCATACTGCTCTGAAGTCAACATGTTTTGCTGCATTAACAGGCGCAGAACGAGATCACGACGCTCTTTCGTTCTCTCAGGGTAACGAATTGGGTTGTAGTAAGACGGTCCTTTTACCATCCCAACTAACATCGCCAGTTGATCGATTCGCAACTCCTGAATTGGCTGCCCAAAATAGTAACGCGACGCCAAGCCAAACCCGTGGATCGCTTCACCTCCACTTTGACCTAGGTACACTTCGTTTAGGTAGGCTTCTAAGATACGATCTTTGCTGTAACGGTAATCCAAGATTAGCGCGATATACGCTTCTCGAACTTTACGCCACAGTGTTTTATCACGAGTCAAAAACAGGTTTTTTGCCAATTGCTGAGTCAGCGTACTACCACCTTGAACAGTACGACCCGCCTTAATGTTCGCAACCAATGCACGTGCAATCGCGAGCGGTGACACCCCGTCATGTTGATAAAAATCCCGGTCTTCGGTCGCAAGCAGTGCATCCACCAAAATTTCAGGGAACTGATCACGACGTAAGAAAAGGCGCTGTTCATCACGGTCTTTCTCCAGCATGCCCAACATCTTCGGTTCTAGGCGCAAGTAACCAAGGTCTCCTCGAGATTCTAAAGACTGAATACGTTGCAAACCGGAATCAGAGAAATGCAGCATAATGTGACGATCTGGCTCGGGACCATCGGCAAACTCGAATGGACGACGAATCAATTCAATCCGAGTGGAAGAAGAGGAATATTCGCCTGGGTAACGAGGTTGACTCACTTTACGGTAATTCAACACATCTAGCTCGTTGCGCAGTTCTTGGATGGTGATATTCTCACCAGGGCTTAGATTCAAGATACGGGCATAAACCACCGTTGGCAGCTCAAACAGCTGGCCTTCAAAGCGTTCTTTCACCACACTATCTAAGTAAATCCCAACAAACAGCAAAACAGCGGCAAGTGCAACGCCAGCTTTCCAGCTAAACGACCACAGAACTTTCAACCACGAACGTTTCTCGTTAGTCGGCTTTTTACTCGGCGTACGTCGAGTCTGTTTTGCGGCTCCTTTATTGGTTGTACTTTTCTTCGCTGGCGCTTTTTTCGCGCTAGGCTTCTTGCTGTCAGTCATTATTCAATTGTCTTTTTGTTTTCGTTGTTGCTACATGATTGGCAGGATCATCTGGCCAAACGTGTTTTGGGTAGCGCCCTTTCATCTCTTTTTGAACGTCTTTGTAGCTTCCGTTCCAGAAAGCCGCCAAGTCCGACGTTACTTGCAATGGACGTTGTGCCGGTGAAAGCAGTTCAAGCACCAAACGCTTGCGGCCAAGAGCCACCGTTGGGGAACCACTCTCCCCAAATACTTCTTGCATACGCACCGATAATATCGGCTCGTGGCCATATTGGTAACGGATACGCTTCTTTGAACCTGTGGGTAGTTGGTAATGCTCAGGTAACCATTCATCCAGTTGTTGATTGAGAGGCCAACCTAATCGAGCATTAAGCGCTTCGACCAAGTTTATCTTGCTCAGGTCTTTAACCGAGCTGACAGACGTCATGTATGGTTCTAACCACTCCTCTAATGAATCCAGCAAACTGGCTTCATCAAACACTGGCCATGACTGCTCAGGTAACCATTCCACCGCACAACGAATCCGAGCCAACAAGCTCTCCGCTGCCGGTGTCCAGTTTAGACTCTGTAAGCCCTGGCGGCGGACATACGTGAGTAAAGCTTGTGTCATTTTTTCTTTGCCAGGGCTTGGCAACGGCTCGCGTTCAACGACTAGCAGACCGAGTTTTGTTTGTCGCTCAGCTATTAGACGGCCTCTTTTTTCATCCCAGTCCACTACTTCTTCAGACGAAAATAGCGTATCAAAGGTCGTTCGCAATATATTGACATCCAATTCACATGCCGAATGAATTTGACTTGAGTTAGAATGAGAACGCATTAAGTCAACGGCAACCAAATACTCACAGCCACCTAGCATGTCTTCCTGACGACATTCTGCACCATGACCATTAGCCAAAGTAAATCGCCCAAATTGATTTGTGCGCTGCTGCGCAATGCGATCTGGAAATGCCAAACTTAACACCAGCGGTAATGCATCTTCATCCACGCCTTTCAGGTCAAATACCGTATCCAATTTGTACGCTAGAGATTGAGCACGCTTGAACAACATCGACTTTTTTGGATGAGTACCAACAAGCCAACGATGCAAGCTATGAGCGATATTGGTAACATTTCTCTCTGGCTCTTCAATCAGTGCGACCGCCGCCAAAGCAGCATTTAACATCTTATCACTGTAAGATTGCGCTTTAATTAGCATCGTAGCCGCACGAGGCTCAACGCCTAGTTCATGCGCCTGTTTTCCTTCGGACGTTAATTGCCCTTTTTCCGTCAGTAGCCCCAATGACACCAATAGCTGCTTCGCTTGTTCCAATGACGCATTAGCTGGAACATCAAGCCACTTTAGATCGTGGATATCACTCGCTCCCCAAAAGGCAAGCTCCATAACTAAACTAGCTAAATCGGAATGCAAAATTTCGGGTTGGGGAACCAGCGGTTGATGCTTGAACTGGCTTTCAGAATAAAGACGAACACAAATGCCCTCTTCTATTCGTCCCGCTCGTCCTGCACGCTGAATCGCTGAAGACTGTGCAATGCGTGTTTGCTCTAAGCGTGTTAAACCGTTTTTCAAATCAAAGCGGGCAATACGCTCTAACCCAGAATCAACGACGAGGCGAATGCCTTCAATCGTTAGTGAAGTTTCTGCAATGTTGGTCGCTAGAACGACTTTACGCTTACCTTGTTCTGCTGGCGTAATCGCTTTTTGTTGATCTGCAAAGCTCAGTTGACCATAAAGTGGGCATACGTCGATATCATCCGCTAAATGAGACAACCGCTCTTCAACTTGTTTTATGGCACCAACACCCGGTAGGAAAGCTAACAAAGATCCAGACTCTTTGTTCATAAGACTTTCTATTGTTTTTGCCATACTCGTAGGTAAATGCTCGTTCACACCTAACGGCTGGTAGCGCATTGCCACATCAAAGCTGCGCCCTTCAGATTCAATGTAACTGGCTTCTGGCAACAACGATTGTAATGCTTGTTGGTCAAGCGTTGCCGACATTACCACCAGCTTGAGATCGTCTCGCAATGCCTCTTGAACTTCTAAACTGAATGCCAAAGCGGTATCGGCATGAATGCTGCGTTCATGAAACTCATCAAAGATCAGTAGATCAACCCCATCCAGTTCAGGGTCCGTTTGAATCATCCGAGTCATGATCCCTTCGGTCACGATCTCCAGCTGCGTTGCAGAACTTACCTTTGCCTCACCACGGACTCGATAACCCACGCGTTGACCTACTTGCTCTCCCAATTGCTCAGCAAGATAACGGGCAATGTTACGCGCCGCGAGTCGTCTTGGCTCAAGCATGATGATTTTTCCAGCAACCGAATGATTTAAGAGTAACTGCAAAGGGAAGTAAGTCGACTTACCGGCACCAGGCGCCGCTTTTAAGATCACTTGATGTTGATTTTTGACCGCCGTCAGCAACTCAGGCATCACGGCTTCAATCGGCAATTGTGACAAAGGAAATACCTTATGGTGTAATGGTGGCAACATTGTACATAAAAAATTTTTTGTCTAAATAAGCAAATGCATTTCACACCCGCTTTAGAGTCCGCCACTCTACTCAAACGTTATAAACGCTTTCTTGCCGATATCGAGCTCGATACTGGTGAAATCCGTACAATCCACTGCGCAAATACAGGTGCAATGACGGGTTGTGCAACGCCCGGAAACAAAGTTTGGTTTTCTACTTCCGACAACCCGAAACGAAAATACCCCAATAGTTGGGAGTTGAGTGAAACCGAACAAGGCCACCGTATTTGTATCAATACCGTGCGCGCCAATCAATTAGCCGTAGAGGCTATTGAAAATAATGTCATTTCAGAGCTTTGTGGTTATGACACACTTCAAACTGAGGTGAAATACGGCAATGAAAATAGCCGAATTGATATCTTGCTCAGCGCAGACGACAAGCCAAAGTGCTATATAGAAGTGAAAAGCGTCACTCTTCTTGATGAGACCGACTCTACTGGACAAGGATACTTCCCAGATGCGGTCACGACTCGGGGACAAAAACACCTGAGAGAGCTCACAGAAATGGCACAAAATGGAAGTAGAGCCATACTTTTATTCACTGTTTTACATTCAGGTATTGAAAAAGTATCCGCGGCGCACCATATAGACGCGAAATATTCACTATTACTCAAACAAGCACAAGACGCTGGAGTGGAAGTTCTCTGCTACAAAGCTGAACTGAGCGATACTGGAATGAAGCTGATTTCCGCTATTGATTTTATCAATTAAGAGAAAAAATGATGTCGTCTTCACATTGACGATAACTTTGCGATTCAGTATTTGCTTGCACCGCCTCTTTTTGCTATAGATACCCGCCTTAAATTGACTGCGTAGCAGTTGACTAGGTGTAAGTAGGAGATGCTGTATGCCAGAATCAAAGAAGAAAACGATAGGCATCCTAGCCATTGCCGGCGTGGAGCCATATCAGGAAAAACCTGGTGAAGAGTACATGTCACCAGAGCAGGTTGAACACTTTACGAAAATCTTAACAGCTTGGCGCGACCAGCTAAGAGCTGAAGTGGATCGTACCGTTCACCACATGCAGGACGAAGCAGCAAACTTCCCAGATCCAGTTGACCGCGCCTCTCAAGAGGAAGAGTTCAGCCTAGAACTGCGTAACCGTGACCGCGAACGCCGTTTGATCAAGAAGATTGAAAAGACTTTGGATAAAATCAAAGAAGACGATTTTGGCTTCTGTGAGTCTTGTGGCGTAGAGATTGGCGTTCGCCGTCTTGAAGCACGTCCAACCGCTGACCTTTGTATTGACTGTAAAACACTTGCAGAAATCAAAGAGAAGCAAATGCAAGGTTAATCACCCAGCATTATGATTGTTGAAGGGAGCTCAGGCTCCCTTTTTGTTTTGGCTATCTTCGCACCCTATTTGTTTACTAAATTCGAGATACACGCATGACACGCTATGTAGGTCGATTCGCCCCATCTCCTTCTGGTCCACTGCATTTTGGTTCACTGATTGCCGCTCTTGGCAGTTATTTTCAAGCGAAAGCACAAAACGGAGCTTGGTTAGTACGTATTGAGGACTTAGACCCACCAAGAGAAATGCCAGGTGCAGCGCAACTTATCCTAGAGGCACTCAAGGCCTATCAGCTGCATTGGGATGGAGAAGTGGTATACCAGAGCGAACGTCACGACCTTTACCAAGCTCAAATAAACAAATGGCTCGAAAATGGAGAAGCCTATTATTGCCAATGTACTCGTAAGCAAATTAAAGAGCATGGCGGTTTTTATCCTGGCACTTGCCGCGATAAAAACTTGAAAGACGGCGCGATTCGCCTAAAAATGACCAAGCCTGTCGCTTATTTCCTCGACCAAAAGCGGGGAACCATTACTATTCCAGAGCAACTCGTTAATGAAGATTTCATTATTAAACGTCGAGATGGATTATTTGCTTATAATCTTGCGGTAGTATTGGACGACATCGACCAAGGCGTCACAGAAGTCGTGCGAGGTGCAGACTTAATCGAGCCGACAGGGCGTCAAATTAGCCTGTACCAAATACTTGGTCAGCCAGAAGTTAGCTACTTGCATTTACCATTGGCGATGGACAACAACGGCAATAAATTGTCGAAACAAAATCACGCGACGGCTATTGATATAGATACACCAAAACCTACTTTATTGCGCGCCATGACATTTTTAGGTTTCGAGATACCTGAAACCGTAAGGGCGGCCAACATAGAAGATATTCTTCGTTGGGGCTGCGAAAACTGGCGGTTGGAACAGCTTCCAGCAGAGATCGAGATCACACCGTGATTCTCAAATGGCATTGTGTAGGCTATCATTAGCCGCAAATTAGGCCCTAGAGGCGTATAAAACTAACCAAAGCAAGATTGGATTAAACCCAGTTATTGCCAGATGCACATGAATACAAACGACTATACACCAAGCGAACCTGCCACAATTCCAGAGCTCGCTCTCAATGTAATAACTCGTGAAGAGCACAACATTTCGCGTAAGCAGATCAGTGATAATGCGCTGAAGGTACTGTACCGCCTAAATGGTGCTGGTTTCGATGCTTTTCTTGTGGGTGGCGGGGTTCGAGACTTACTGCTTGGACAAAAACCAAAAGATTTTGACATTGCGACCAACGCAACGCCGGAACAGATCAAACAGCTATTTCGTAACTGCCGTTTGATTGGTCGCCGCTTCCGCTTGGCTCATATTATGTTTGGCCGAGACATCATTGAGGTTGCGACATTCCGTGGTCACCACCAAGAGCAAAAGAATAAGAGCATTTCTCAGCAATCAAAAGAGGGTATGCTGCTGCGTGACAACGTCTACGGCACCATCGATGAAGATGCTGAGCGCCGTGATTTCACGATTAACTCGATGTACTACAACATCGCAGATTACTCGATTCACGACTACGCACGTGGTATTGAAGATTTAGAAGATCGCCTAATTCGACTGATTGGTGATCCAGAAACACGCTACCGTGAAGACCCTGTGCGCATGCTGCGTGCGGTTCGTTTCGCGGTAAAACTAGACTTTGATATTGAAGAAGACACCGCAGCGCCAATCGAACACATGGCACCGTTGCTCGGTGACATTCCGTCAGCGCGTCTTTTTGAAGAGTCACTCAAATTATTGCAATCCGGTCATGGCTTAGAAACCTACCACCTACTGCGTGAGTACAACCTATTCCAGCAACTCTTCCCGACGATTGCAGCGCACTTTACAGAAGATTACTCCTCTCACACTGAGCAGATGTTGGATCTTGTCCTAGATTCTACCGACATGCGCATCGAAGATGGGAAACGCATCAATCCAGCATTTATGTTTGCTGCAATGCTGTGGTACCCACTGTGTGCGAAAGCCGATGAACTGATGGAAGAGCGCAACTTAGGCCATTACGACGCCATTATGGAAGCGAGCAACATCATTCTTGACGAGCAAGTTCGCACAATTGCCATTCCAAGACGCCACACCGCAACCATTCGCGAGATTTGGCAGTTACAGCTTCGTCTTCCACGACGTAACGGTAAACGCGCATTCCGTCTTATGGAGCTCAATAAATTTAGAGCTGGCTTTGATTTTCTTGAAATGCGCGGTGAAATTGAAGGTGGTGACACTCAGAAGCTTGCCAAGTGGTGGGAAACTTTTCAAAATGCAGGCCGAGAAATGCGTCAAGCAATGGCTGCCGACTTAGACGGTCAATCACCGAAAACAGGCCAGCGCCGCCGTAAAACTTATCGCAAGAAAAAGAGTAAGCCCAAATCATGATTACAGCGTACATTGCGGTAGGCAGTAACTTGGCTGATCCTATCAGCCAAGCGAAGCAAGCGATTGAAGCATTAAAAACGCTGCCTAAATCAGAGTTTGTTCAAGCTTCTTCGCTATACAGCAGCACGCCAATGGGGCCACAAAACCAACCGGATTACATCAATGCGGTTGTGTCTATTAACACCAGTTTGACGCCTATTGAATTGCTCAATTGCACACAAGCTATAGAGCAAGAACAAGGGCGTGTCCGTAAAGACGAACGCTGGGGACCAAGAACCTTGGACCTCGACATTGTGCTTTATGGCAATGAGGTGATTAATTCCGAGAGGCTGATCGTTCCTCATTATGGAATGAAAGAGCGTGAATTCGTACTCTACCCTCTCGCGGAAATTGCACCAAGTTTACAACTCCCTGATGGGACCGAGGTCTCTAAACTACTGGAACAAGTAGATAGAAACGGCCTCAGTATCTGGCAGTCATAGCCAACTCCTAGTAAGGATAAAACCATGAAAAAAATGACCATCAACGACCTAATCAAGTGGAAGCAAGAAGGTCGTAAATTTGCTACTTCAACCGCTTATGATGCGAGCTTTGCCCAACTGTTTGAAAGCCAAGAAATGCCAGTACTTCTTGTTGGTGATTCTCTAGGGATGGTTTTGCAAGGTCACAACGATACTCTGCCAGTAACGGTCGATGATATCGCTTACCATACTCGTTGCGTACGCGCTGGTAGCCCAAATTGTTTGTTGATGGCAGACATGCCATTCATGAGCTACACCACGCCAGAGCAAGCTTGCGAAAATGCGGCTAAACTGATGCGTGCTGGTGCCAATATGGTAAAAATTGAAGGTGGTGACTGGCTTGTCGACACGGTGAAAATGCTCACTGAACGATCAGTTCCAGTTTGTGCTCATCTTGGTTTAACTCCTCAAGCTGTTAATATTTTTGGTGGTTACAAAATCCAAGGTCGCGATCAAGAAAAAGCAGACCGCATGGTAAAAGACGCATTAGCGCTGCAAGAAGCAGGCGCTCAAATCGTCTTACTAGAATGCGTACCAGCTGAGCTTGCTGAACGTATTACGCAAGTGCTTGACGTTCCTGTTATCGGTATTGGTGCTGGTAACGTAACAGATGGTCAAATTCTCGTAATGCATGATATGTTTGGTATTTCTGCCAACTACATGCCGAAATTCTCCAAAAACTTTCTTGCTGAAACAGGTGATATGCGCAAAGCCGTTACTAAATACATTGAAGATGTAGCCAACGGTGTATTCCCAGACGACGCTCATACCATTGCCTAGAGGATAAATGCATGCAAACTTTTGCGGAAATCTCAGCAGTTCGTGAACACCTTAAAACCTTTAAACGTGAAGGTCGTAAAGTGGCGTTTGTCCCTACCATGGGCAACCTTCACGAAGGCCACTTAACCTTAGTGCGTAAAGCACGCGAATACGCTGATATCGTTGTCGTAAGCATCTTTGTTAATCCGATGCAGTTTGATCGTGCAGACGATTTAAATAATTACCCACGCACGCTAGAGGAAGACTTAAGCAAGTTAACCTCTGAAGGGGTCGATGTGGTATTTACGCCAACACCAGAAGTTATCTACCCAGAAGGTCTGGATAAACAAACCTTCGTCGATGTCCCTGGCCTATCAACAATTCTCGAAGGCGCATCTCGACCAGGTCATTTCCGTGGCGTGACGACGATTGTGAATAAGCTGTTTAACATCGTACAACCGGATGTCGCGTGCTTCGGCGAGAAGGACTTCCAACAACTTGCTGTTATCCGCAAGATGGTTGATGACCTAGCAATGGACATTGAAATCATCGGTGTACCAACCGTACGTGAAATGGACGGTTTAGCAATGAGTTCACGCAATGGCTTGCTTACGCTGGACGAGCGTCAACGTGCGCCTGTACTTGCTCGTACAATGCGTTGGATCAGTAGTGCCATTCGCGGTGGCCGCGATGACTACACATCGATCATCGAAGATGCAAGCGACCAACTTCGAGCTGCAGGTCTGCACCCTGATGAGATCTTCATTCGTGATGCTCGTACATTACAAGTGATCACACCAGAAACGACACAAGCTGTCATTCTGATGTCTGCGTTCCTAGGCAAGGCTCGTCTTATCGATAACCAAACGGTAGATATGATTGTCGAAGCGAAGGAAGAAGCTGAATCTAACAATACAAACTCAGAGAGCGCAGAGTAAGCTCTGAGTCATAAAAGTAAAAAGGTCGACTCTTAGTCGACCTTTTTTATACTCTACGTATAGACGCAATCTAACCCTTCAGGGCGAGTTTTAAACCGCTTGTGCAGCCACATCCACGCTGGAATATCACGTTTTATCATTTTCTCAAGCTCTTGGTTCAAGATGCTTGCCGCTTTAACCGCATTACGTCTCTCGAAACGCTCGCTAATGTCTTTTCCAATGTACAGCGTGTAATGGTGATTTTTACTCACTGTAACGCCAGATATAACCGCGCACTTTGTTGCATCAATGAGAACACTAGACCCGACGGTACTCGCCGCTTGTTCAACAGCAAAAAACGGCGCAAAAACAGAATGGCTAACGCCATAATCATGGTCGGGCAAATACCAAAGTCGATGACCATTTTTCAGAACTTTGAGCATTGATTTCACGTCTTTTCGATCAATCATTTGATGTCCAAAACGAGTTCGACCTCGATGTTGAATAAACTCATAAGCTGGATTCGAATTTGAGCGATAAACGCCATAACCTTGGGCAAACTGGCTAAAAATACGAGCGGTTATCTCCAAGTTTAAATGGTGACTGCACACCACCAACACACCACGTCCATTCTTTTCCTCAGCGAGTAAACGATCTTTTCCAACAATAGAGGTTATCCGACGTATCCGCCAATCTGGCCAAAACCAGGCGATACCGGTTTCGATGATCGCCATTCCAGTATATTGAAAGTTTTTTCGTACTACGTCCTTACATTGCCAATCCGTAAAATCAGGGAAACACAGCTGGAGATTACGTAGAGCGATCTTGTGTCGGCGCTTCATTACATGCATCGCAACACAGCCGATGATTCTACCTAAGATTCGTAATACTACGTATGGCAGTACATTAACAAGAATCGCTAAAGCTCCAAATGCCAACCATACAGACCAATATTTGGGCTTAAGTAACTGATAGGAGAAAGGCGGCGGTGGGACAATATTCATAGGATCACTCATTTATTACAAATGATTGAAACCTACCATGATAAAAACCGAAAAATTGTATGGGTATGTATTGTTATGCACGCGAAAGAGCAGCGTGAATCGCCGCTCTTTGCTTTATGAGAATGGCTTAGCTTCTTAGCCCAATCCCTTTGGTTACTAGATAATGCGCAATGGCATACAGTGCAACAACAAACACTGCAAGTACACTAAATGACGTGACAATGCCCACATCCGAGACACCTAAAAAGCCGTAGCGGAACGCATTCACCATGTAGACAATTGGGTTGATCTTAGAAACGCCTTGCCAAAATTCAGGCAGCAGACTGATCGAATAAAAGACTCCTCCCAAGTAAGTTAAAGGAGTCAATACAAACGTAGGGATGATCGAAATATCGTCAAACGTTTTTGCGTAAACCGCATTGATCAAGCCACCGAGAGCAAATACAACCGACGTCATGAAGACAGTCGCGACAATAATGCCCCAGTGCTTCACTTGCAAATCAACGAACAAAAGTGACACACAAGTAACAATTGCACCGACCAACAAACCTCGAGTCACGCCGCCCATCACGTAGCCAGCAATAATCACATAGTTTGGTACCGGTGCCACCAGCAGTTCTTCAATGTTCTTCTGTAGCTTTGCACTAAAGAATGAAGACGCAACATTCGAGTATGAGTTGGTGATCACCGACATCATGATCAAACCTGGAACAATGTACTCCATGTAACTAAAGCCGCTCATCTCACCAATTCGAGAGCCAATAAGATTACCGAAAATGATGAAGTACAACGTCATCGTAATGGCTGGCGGCACTAAGGTTTGCACCCAAATACGTGTAAAACGAGTGACTTCTTTGCTCAGCAAGCTGCGAAATGCCGTCCAATATAAACCGTACATTTAATTACTCCCCTCTCTTACAATGCTGACAAACAACTCTTCAAGTCGGTTGGCTTTGTTACGCATTGAGAGAACTTTAATGCCATGCTCTGTTAACTGACTGAATACCGAATTCAATCCTTGGCTCTTATCTAGTTCTATCTCTAAAGAGCCATCAACAATACTTTGTCGATTAACACCTTCAAGCTCAGGCACCTCGACTTCTGACTCAATATCCAAGATAAATGTCTCGACGCTTAGCTTACCTAGTAACGCCTTCATGGTGGTATTTTCAATCAGCTCACCACGATTAATAATGCCGATATTTCGACACAGCATCTCCGCTTCTTCTAGGTAGTGTGTCGTTAAAATAATCGTAATTCCTTGCTCTTGGTTGATCTCTTTCAGAAACCCCCACATTGAGCGGCGTAGTTCAATATCCACTCCAGCCGTTGGTTCATCTAAAATGAGTAACTGCGGCTCGTGCATCAAAGCTCTTGCGATCATTAAACGACGCTTCATCCCACCGGATAGGTTACGAGCACGCTCTTGGCGTTTTTCCCATAAATCCAATTTTTTCAGGTATTTTTCTGCTCTTTCTTTGGCTAATACTTTAGACACACCGTAATAGCCAGCTTGCTGCATCACAATTTGCTCAACGGTTTCAAACTGGTTGAAGTTGAACTCTTGTGGCACCAAGCCTAAATTCTGCTTGGCCAATTCGAGGTCGGTATCAATGTCATAACCGAAAACTTTCGTCGTTCCGGAGGTTTTATTCACTAAGGAGGAAATGATGCCAATCGTGGTCGATTTTCCTGCACCATTGGGACCCAGAAGCGCGTAGAAGTCACCCTTTTTCACTTGGAGACTTATACCTTTTAACGCCTCAAAGCCACCTGCATACGTCTTGCGCAGTTGTTCAATTTCTAATGCGTACATAAGGTCTTGATTGCCGTTTGTTTGTGATTACTAATACCGACTCATATTTAGCAGCGGTTTACTACAAAATCGCCTTGGGTATCGTATTGGAGGTCCATCAGTTTATCGTTGAATAACGATGATTACAAATAAACCTTTCGATAATATTGGAAATATAACCCTTACCTCGTAAAGGTTATCTCTGAGTAAGACAAAATAGAGCATAAAAAAACGCAACAGGACACTGTTGCGTTTTTAACTGTCAGAATGATTACGCCGTTATGCGCTGATACTGGTCTGCCTCAACATGTGCCACCGCCGCATTCAATGCTTCATAACGGAATTGGTACATATTTTCATCAGGCACAAGGTCAATCACATGGAATTTCTCTAGCTGTTCTCGTGTTCGCTCATTCGGGCATAATAAATACACGGCACAATTGGCATCGAGAGCATCCTTAATCGCATTCTCTAACGCCAAACCGACGGTCACATCAATCATTGGTACATCCGTAAGATCGAGAATCATCACGTCATAGTCCGAAATACTAGAGTGCTGACGTGAAATGGCTTTAGAAACACTAAAGATCATCGGACCGGAAAGATAAAAGAACAGCACTTTTCCATTCGCACGATCCAACAAACCACGCTCGCTGTCAGTCAGCGGCACATCATCTTCATCCGCGTCGCTGATCGCTTTTACTTGTCGCGCCTGCTCTCGGCTCAAACGCTCGATGATGATAATGTTCGAGATAAAGACGCCTAAACCCACCGCAACGATAAGATCAACGAATACTGTAAGCAACATAACGCCATACATCACCGCCATTCCGGAAAAGCTTACCTTATGTGCCCTCTGAATAAAGCTCCAGTCTAGGATGTTAAAGCCAACATACACCGCAATGCCTGCTAACACAGCCATCGGGATTGGCTCTGTTAACCCACCAGCAACCAGTACAACCAACGCCAACATTAGTGCGCGAATCACACCAGATAATGGCGAGCGAGCCCCTACTTGGATATTCGTTACCGTCCCCATAGTAGCTCCCGCCCCCGGCAGCGCACCAAACAAGCCTGAGATCATGTTAGCTAACCCTTGACCTCGCAGCTCTTTATCTGAGTCGTGTTCTTTACGAGTTAATGAGTCACCGATAACCGCCGTTAACAAAGTATCAATACAACCTAATGTGCCGAGCACTAATGCATCAATGACCATCTCGACAAACATATCTGTGTCAATATAAGGGGCGACGAGAGAAGGTAACCCAGCAGGAATTTCACCGATACGACGAATATCTTCTGTATCAAAGAGAATCACAGACAATAAAGTCACCGCGACCAATGCCACGAGCTGTGCAGGAACGTATTTACGATATTGCTTAGGGAAGAAAAAAAGAATCCCCAAAGTCAGTAGTCCCAAAAACAACTCACTGAACTTAAGGTTAGAAATGGTCTCCGGCAAAGCAGATAACGTTCCGAGTACTCCCCCTGAAGGCGCAGCATGTCCCATCAAAGGCGATAACTGCAGAATGATAAGAATCACACCAATGCCAGACATAAACCCGGAAATAACGCTGTAAGGCATCAAGGTAACATATTTACCCAGTTTTAATGTCCCCAATAGGATTTGGAACGCGCCAGCCATCATGACAACCGTGAAAGTCATAGCCATGCCCGTTTCTGGGTATTTCGCCATCATACTGGTTAATACTGCGGTCATGATTACCGTCATTGGCCCTGTCGGTTCTGATATTAACGTATTAGAACCACCAAATAACGAGGCAAACAAACCGACCATTATTGCCCCCCAAAGGCCGGCCTCAGCCCCGGCTCCGGATGCAACACCAAACGCTAACGCCAGAGGGAGAGAGATAATCGCCGTGGTTACCCCGCCAAATACATCCCCTTTGAAATTGATATCTTCAAAACGACTACCGAACACTGCTGATTTTCCCTGCATTCAATTTTAAAAAGTAAAATATCACTACTTTAACGAGCTAGGCGAAAATTTAAACCATAAATAGATTAAGGCTAAATTCACACCACAAATAGTTTCACCAGATTTTACTTTTTTCTTAATGAAAACTAGTCAGATGAGTCCTATCTGACGAATATTTAACGAGATCGAAATTGTAACATTGTGTATAGTTACAACACTGATCGCTTGCATGTGCACACAAACAGCGGCAGCGATTTTGTCTTTTAAGGGAAGTAGTTTGCAAAATGCCGGAAATAAAACAGTTATTTGAAAACAATTCGAAATGGTCTCAAGAGATCAAATCTGATCGACCTGAATACTTCGCAAAACTCGCTGAGGGGCAAAAGCCTGATTTTCTTTGGATTGGCTGCTCTGATAGCCGCGTTCCTGCCGAGCGACTAACCGGGCTATACTCAGGTGAACTCTTTGTTCATCGGAATGTTGCAAACCAAGTTATCCATACTGATCTCAACTGTCTATCGGTCGTCCAGTACGCTGTAGACGTTCTTAAGGTTAAACACATCATTGTCTGTGGACACTATGGATGTGGTGGCGTAAACGCAGCCATTGATAACCCTAAGCTAGGTCTTATTAATAATTGGCTGTTACATATCAGAGATATCTATTTCAAACACCGCACTTACCTAGATCAAATGCCGCAACAAGATCGAGCGGATAAACTAGGCGAGCTTAATGTTGCAGAGCAAGTGTACAACTTGGGTAACTCAACCATCCTGCAAAACGCTTGGGAGCGTGGGCAAGATGTTGAAATTCACGGTGTGGTATACGGAATTGAAGATGGTCGCTTAGAGTACTTAGGCATTCGTTCTAACTCTAAGGAAACCGTAGAAGCGTCTTACCAGAAAGCTCTTTCGACGATTCTAAATACAGACAACAAGCTCCTTTGTCGCTAAGTCATATCTAAAAGTTGAACGAAAAACGCCCATCTTAGATGGGCGTTTTTTTATATTTTTAATGCTGAACTCAATGATTATTCTTGAGGTACAACTTTACCGATGTATGGTAAGTGGCGGTATTTCTGTGCGTAATCAATGCCCACCCCAACGACAAATTCATCTGGAATTTCGAAACCAATCCAATCCACAGGAACATTCACTTCACGACGAGATGGCTTATCTAGGAGCGTACAAATAGCGATAGACTTCGGCTCACGTAGCGAAAGAATCTCACGGATTTTATTTAGTGTGTTACCAGTGTCAATGATGTCTTCAACAAGCAGAATGTCTTTACCTTTGATGTCATCATCCAAATCTTTCAAGATACGAACGTCACGTGAGCTTTCCATCGTATTGCCGTAGCTTGACGCAGTCATAAAATCAACTTGGTGAGTCAGTTCGATAGCACGTGCCAAGTCTGCCATAAATACAAATGAGCCACGCAATAAGCCTACCAACACAAGATCTTCACTACCTTGATAACGCTCTGTAATTTGTTTGCCTAATTCACGAACTCGCTCCTGAACTTCTTGCTCAGAAATCATGACTTCTATTGTATGTTTCATACTGTGCTCAATCTAAATTTGTGGGTTGAGGTAAGTCGCACGCAAACGATCACCTAATCTTACGGCGTGTAGTGTATCACCACGTTCATTGGGTTGAAAGTCGCATCCTGTTGCCAAAAAATCTTGGAAGAAGGTCTTAGTTTTATAAAGTTCATAGCTAAATTTATCAATAATAATGACATTACTGTATATAAATTGTTCTACAGATGTTGACCTTGTGCATATGCACCATTACACTCATCACTGCTTTAAGCAACTATTAAAATAATCAATTAGGGGGTTACCCCCAATATCAACTCAAATGGCAAGGAAAATGGATATGGACTCAATTGCAAAGAGACCTAGAACTAGGCTTTCTCCAATTAAGCGTAAGCAACAGTTAATGGAAATCGCATTGGAAGTATTTGCGCGCCGCGGCATCGGTCGTGGTGGTCACGCAGATATCGCAGAAATTGCTCAAGTTTCTGTAGCGACTGTTTTTAACTACTTCCCTACACGCGAAGACTTGGTGGATGAAGTTCTCAATCACGTCGTACGTCAGTTCTCAAACTTCCTATCGGATAACATAGACCTAGACTTACATGCACGTGAAAACATCGCCAATATTACGAATGCGATGATCGAGCTTGTCAGCCAAGACTGTCACTGGCTAAAAGTATGGTTCGAGTGGAGTGCTTCAACACGTGACGAAGTATGGCCATTGTTTGTTTCAACTAACCGTACTAACCAGTTGCTGGTACAAAACATGTTCATTAAAGCAATTGAACGCGGTGAGGTGTGTGACCAGCACGATTCAGAACACTTGGCAAACCTGTTCCACGGTATTTGTTACTCACTGTTTGTCCAAGCGAACCGCGCTAAAGGTGAAGCGGAGCTGAAACACCTAGTGAATTCATACTTAGATATGCTTTGCATTTACAACCGTGAACACTAAAGCTTAGCTCGTAATATATGTCAGCCCACCGTTTGGTGGGCTTTTTATTGTCTGCTGTCAGCTAAGCACACATTTATATTTCTATATAACAAGCATAAAAAAACCGCTGCAATGCAGCGGCTTCTATCATTCAGTCAGAAAAAGCTTACTTCTTCTTAACTGCTTTTTTGTTTGGCAGGTCAGTGATTGAACCTTCAAATACTTCAGCAGCTAGACCTACAGACTCGTGTAGAGTTGGGTGAGCGTGGATAGTCAGAGCGATATCTTCTGCATCACAGCCCATCTCAATTGCAAGGCCGATTTCACCAAGTAGTTCACCACCGTTAGTACCAACGATAGCACCACCGATTACGCGGTGAGTTTCTTTGTCGAAGATTAGCTTAGTCATACCGTCTGCACAGTCAGATGCGATTGCACGACCTGATGCTGCCCATGGGAATGTTGCTACTTCGTACTTGATGCCTTCTTCTTTCGCTTCTTTTTCAGTCTTACCAACCCAAGCCACTTCTGGCTCAGTGTACGCAATTGAAGGGATAACTTTAGGGTCGAAGTAGTGCTTCTTACCAGAGATAACTTCAGCAGCTACGTGACCTTCATGCACACCTTTGTGAGCAAGCATTGGTTGACCAACGATATCACCGATCGCGAAGATGTGAGGAACGTTAGTACGCATTTGCTTATCAACGTTGATGAAGCCGCGCTCGTCAATTTCTAGACCCGCTTTTTCACCGTCGATTAGCTTACCATTTGGTACACGACCGATAGCAACTAGAACCGCATCGTAACGCTCAGCTTCAGCTGGCGCTTTCTTGCCTTCCATTGAAACGTAGATACCGTCTTCTTTTGCTTCAACTGCTGTTACTTTCGTTTCTAGCATTAGCTTGAACTTGTCTTTGATACGCTTAGTAAATACTTTCACGATATCTTTGTCTGCTGCAGGAATTACCTGGTCAAACATTTCAACAACTTCAACTTTAGAACCTAGAGAGTGGTAAACCGTACCCATTTCTAGACCGATGATACCACCGCCCATGATAAGCAGTTTTTCTGGCACTTCTTTTAGTTCAAGAGCGTCAGTAGAGTCCCAAATACGTGGGTCTTCATGCGGGATAAATGGCAGTTTGATTGGACGAGAACCAGCCGCAACGATTGCGTTGTCAAAGTTAACAACTGTTGGCTCACCTTCGCCTTCTACAAGGATAGAGTTAGGGCCAGTGAACTTACCGTAACCGTTAACTACTGTTACGTTACGCATCTTAGCCATACCGCTTAGGCCGCCAGTTAGTTGGTTAACAACTTTTTCTTTCCAGATGCGGATTTTGCTGATGTCTGTTTGAGGCTCACCGAACACAACGCCGTGGTCAGCCATCGCTTTCGCTTCTTCAATTACTTTAGAAACGTGAAGCAGTGCTTTAGATGGGATACAACCCACGTTCAGACATACACCGCCAAGCGTGCTGTAACGTTCAACTAGTACAGTTTCAAGACCTAAGTCCGCACAACGGAATGCAGCGGAGTAACCAGCAGGACCAGAACCAAGTACAACAACTTGGGCTTTAATTTCTTTGCTCATTTTGACCTCTTGTAGTCATTATCCCTAACAGGCTGAGTGGGTATCGATTTTTTATGTTTAAGAGAGATTTGTTTTAAACAGTTATTTTCAGACCGCTAACAGTTTACAGAGATGTTAATGGTGTGAAAAGTAAATCAATTTAGCCTGTGAGCTAGACAACAATTCGATTGTGAAAACCCTGAACGAAGCAAGGCTGATAACCAAATTGTCGGTAATTATGATTAGCAGAGGCGGCTAAGTTGCCGCCTCTCATTCATCTAATTTCTATTACAGAACTAGACGACGAATGTCAGATAGACATGAGTTTAGGTAAGTGATGAAGCGCGCACCTTCAGCACCATCGATCACACGGTGGTCGTATGATAGAGACAGTGGAAGTTGTAGACGCGGTTCGAACTCTTTACCGTTCCATACCGGTTTCATTTCTGACTTAGACACACCTAGGATACCAACTTCTGGTGCGTTTACGATTGGAGTAAACGCCGTACCGCCGATACCGCCTAGGCTAGAGATAGTGAAACAGCCACCTTGCATGTCAGCCGCAGTTAGCTTACCTGCACGTGCTTTCTTAGAAACCGCCATTAGCTCTTCAGATAGCTCGTAGATGCCTTTCTTGTTCACGTCTTTAAATACAGGAACAACTAGACCGTTTGGTGTATCTACCGCGATACCAACATTCACGTATTTCTTCAGGATTAGGCTCTCACCGTCTTCTGATAGAGAAGAGTTGAACGCTGGGAACGCTTCAAGCGCTTTAGCTACCGCTTTCATGATGAACACAAGTGGTGTGATCTTCATTCCAGTGTCTTTCTTCGCTTCAATCGCGTTTTGCTCTTTACGGAATGCTTCAAGAGCCGTGATGTCTGCGTTATCCCACTGTGTAACGTGCGGGATCATTACCCAGTTACGGTGTAGGTTTGCGCCAGAGATCTTCTTAATGCGAGATAGCGGTTGAACTTCTGTCTCACCAAACTTGCTGAAGTCCACTTTTGGCCATGGTAGTAGACCAAGAGCCGCGCCGTCGCCTTTGCCAGATGCTGCTGCACCTGCGCCAGACTCAAGACGCTTAAGTGCATCTTTCACGTAAGCTTGAACGTCTTCTTTTAGGATACGGCTCTTACGACCAGAACCTTTAACCTTAGAAAGATTAACGCCAAATTCACGCGCTAGACGACGAACAACTGGAGACGCGTGAGCGTACTCATCGTTTTCTTTGAAATCGCCAGTCGCTGCTGGAGCTGCTGCCGCTGGAGCTTCTGCTTTAGGAGCTGGAGCTGCAGGTGCTGCCGCTTGAGCTGGAGCTGCTGCAGGAGCAGGTGCTGCGCCCGCCACTTCGAATACCATGATTAGTGAGCCAGTAGACACTTTGTCGCCAGCTGCAATCTTGATTTCTTTAACTGTGCCAGCGAATGGTGCAGGAACTTCCATAGAAGCTTTGTCACCTTCAACAGTGATTAGAGATTGCTCTTCTTCCACTGTGTCGCCAACCGCAACCATGATCTCAGTAACTTCAACTTCGTCGCCGCCGATATCTGGTACGTTCACTTCTTTTGCCGCAGACGCTGCTGGAGCTGCTGCCGCAGGAGCTTCAGCTGCCGCTGGTGCAGCTGGAGCGCCTGAACCTGCGGTTTCGAATACCATGATAAGTGAGCCAGTCGATACTTTATCGCCTGCTGCAACTTTGATCTCTTTTAGAGTACCTGCGAATGGCGCTGGAACTTCCATAGAAGCTTTGTCGCCTTCAACAGTTAGAAGAGATTGCTCTTCTTCGATGCTGTCGCCAACGGCAACCATGATTTCGGTAACTTCTACTTCATCACCACCGATGTCTGGTACGTGAACTTCTTTTAGTTCTGCCGCTGCTGCTGGAGCTGGAGCTGCTGCTGGAGCTGCTTCTGCCGCAGGAGCAGGTGCAGCGTCAGCTGCACCCTCGGCTTCGAAAATCATGATTAGAGAACCAGTAGAAACCTTGTCGCCTTCTGCAACTTTGATTTCTTTAACGATACCCGCTTGAGAAGCAGGAACTTCCATAGAAGCTTTATCGCCTTCAACTGTGATCAGAGACTGCTCTTCTTCAACCTTGTCGCCAACGCTTACAAGAATCTCAGTAACTTCAACCTCATCCGCACCGATGTCTGGTACATTAATTTCGATTGCCATTTCTTATCTACCTTCTTAATTAAGCGTATAGCGGGTTTGTTTTCTCTGTGTCGATGTCGAATTTCTTAATTGCTTCTGCAACTACAGATTTCTCAACTTCGCCACGTTTCGCTAGTTCAGTTAGCGCTGCTACTACTACGTAACCTGCGTTCACTTCGAAGTGACGACGTAGGTTTTCACGGCTGTCTGAACGACCGAAGCCATCAGTACCAAGAACTTTGAAAGACTCAGCAGGAATGTATGCACGAACCTGCTCTGCGTAGTTCTTCATGTAGTCAGTTGCTGCGATAGCAGGTTCAGTACCCATTACTGTTTGGATGTAAGGTACTTTCGCTTCCGCTTCTGGGTGAAGCATGTTGAAACGCTCTGCATCTTGGCCATCGCGAGTTAGTTCGTTGAATGACGTTACCGAGTAAACATCAGAAGCAACACCGTAATCTTCGCTTAGGATTTGAGCTGCTTTACGTACTTCATTCATGATAGTACCAGAGCTCATTAGCTGAACTTTCGCTTTGTCGCCCGTGTAAGTTTCTAGCTTGTAGATACCTTTACGGATGCCTTCTTCAGCGCCTTCTGGCATTGCTGGCATTGCGTAGTTTTCGTTCATTAGCGTTAGGTAGTAGAACACGTTTTCTTGTTCTGGACCGTACATGCGACGGATACCGTCTTGCATGATTACTGCTACTTCGTACGCGAATGTTGGGTCGTAAGAAATACAGTTAGGAACCGTACCCGCCAAAATGTGCGAGTGGCCGTCTTCGTGCTGTAGACCTTCACCGTTCAACGTTGTACGACCCGCAGTTGCACCTAGTAGGAAACCACGTGCTTGTTGGTCACCAGCCATCCACGCCATGTCGCCAACACGTTGGAAGCCGAACATTGAGTAGTAGATGTAGAACGGGATCATTGGTAGGTCGTTTGTCGAGTATGAAGTCGCAGCAGCAACCCATGAAGACATAGCACCTAGCTCGTTGATACCTTCTTGTAGAACCTGACCTGAAGTCGCTTCTTTGTAGTAAGAAACAACGCCACGGTCTTCTGGTGTGTATGTTTGGCCGTGCGGGTTGTAGATACCGATTTGACGGAACAGACCTTCCATACCGAATGTACGTGCTTCGTCAGCAATGATAGGAACGATGTTCTTACCAATGTTCTTGTTCTTAAGTAGAACGTTTAGTGCACGTACGAATGCCATAGTAGAAGAGATATCACGCTTCTGTTCTTCTAGTAGTGGCTTGAATTCTTCTAGCTCAGGAACGATGAATTCTTGAGTGAATTTTGGTAGACGCTGTGGCGTGTAGCCGTGTAGCGCTTTACGACGAGCGTGTAGGTATTCGTACTCTTTTGAACCTTCTTCAAGTTTCAGGTACGGAAGTTCTTTCACTGCTTCGTCAGTTAGGATGTCTTGAAGACCTAGACGATCACGTAGGTGTAGTACGTGAGTCATGTCCATCTTCTTAACTTGGTGCGCGATGTTCTTACCTTCAGCCGCTTCACCCATGCCGTAACCTTTAACAGTCTTAGCTAGGATTACTGTTGGACGACCTTTAGTTTCTGCCGCGTTTTTGTATGCCGCGTATAGCTTAGAAGACTCGTGACCACCACGCTTAAGTGCGAAGATTTCGTCATCAGTCATGTCAGCAACAAGTGCAGCTGTCTCTGGGTACTTACCAAAGAAGTGCTCACGTACGTACGCGCCATCTTTTGATTTGAATGTTTGGTAGTCGCCGTCGATCGTTTCATTCATAAGCTGTAGAAGCTTACCAGTCGTATCTTTAGCTAGTAGTGAATCCCAGTTGTTACCCCAGATTACTTTCACTACGTTCCAACCAGCACCTTTGAACAGACCTTCAAGTTCTTGAATGATCTTACCGTTACCCATTACAGGGCCATCTAGACGCTGTAGGTTACAGTTGATTAGGAAGCATAGGTTGTCTAGTTTCTCACGCGCAGCGAAAGAGATAGCACCACGTGATTCTGGCTCATCCATCTCACCGTCACCTAGGAACGCGTAAACGCGCTGCTCTGAAGTGTCTTTTAGACCACGGCCTTCTAGGTACTTAAGGAAACGAGCTTGGTAGATAGAAGCGATTGGACCTAGGCCCATCGATACTGTCGGGAATTGCCAGAATTCAGGCATCAGTTTAGGGTGCGGGTATGAAGGAATACCTTTGCCGTCTACTTCTTGACGGAAGTTGTCTAGCTGCTCTTCAGTTAGACGACCTTCAACGAATGCACGTGAGTAGATACCTGGTGAAATGTGACCTTGGTAGTAAACTAGGTCGCCACCGTCCTTCTCGTTTGGCGCACGGAAGAAGTGGTTGAAACATGTCTCGTAGAACGCAGCAGAAGACTGGAAAGACGCCATGTGGCCGCCTAGCTCTAGGTCTTTCTTAGATGCACGTAGAACGATCATGATAGCGTTCCAACGAATAATTGAGCGAATACGACGCTCAAGTGTTGTGTCACCTGGGTATGCTGGTTCTTGGTCTGCAGGAATCGTGTTGATGTAGTTAGTTGTGATACCTGTTGGCATATCAACACCGTCTAGACGTGCTTTATCTAGAACTTGCTCTAATAGGAATTGAGCACGCTCTAGACCTTCTTCACGTACAACTGACTCAAGCGCTTGTAGCCATTCTTGAGTTTCCAGTGCATCTACGTCATGCTTCATATCAGACATGGCGATCTATCCTTCTGTTGGTTGGATCTACTTATTTAAGTAACGCTCTTACGAGTCATTACCCTGCTGAATTCGACGTAGAGAACGCTCTCGTCGAGACTCTTCTCGAGTCAAATCCAACAATGTTTCTTCGATGTAAGCCAAGTGCGAGTGGGACATTTCTCGCGCCTTTTCAGGCTGACCAGAAACAATCGCATCCACGATATTGGCTCGGTGTTTACTGACTTTCTCGACCGCTTCTGGGCGGCGACGTAGTAATTTAAAATTTTGTAGAATATTTTGCTCAAGCAAAGGTGCTAAGCTTCGAACAATGTGCAACAAAACCACGTTGTGCGCGGCTTCTGTCAAAGCGATCAAAAATTGCATTACTTCCGCAGATTCAGCTTCGATATCGTTGTTTGCTTGCTCTTGGCTAATGCGCTCAAGGCAACCTTGAATACGCGCAAAATCTTCTTCGGTACCACGTAAAGCTGCAAAGTAGGCTGAAATTCCTTCCATCGCATGACGAGACTCAAGCACATCAAGCTGGGTTTCAGAATGACTAGACAACAAATTCAACAAGGGATCTGAAAAGCTCTTCCAGATATTCTCACTTACGAATGTTCCGCCACCTTGGCGACGAGTCAACAAACGCTTCGCTTCCAAGCGTTGAATGGCTTCTCGGACTGAAGGACGAGACACATCGAACTGTTTTGCCAGTTCACGCTCTGGAGGCAGTTGTTGCCCCGGAGACAATGTTCCTTCCACTATCAACCTTTCTAACTCTTGTTCTATAACATCAGAGAGTTTTGGCTGACGAATCCTTTGATAAGCCATAATTTATTGTTCTTCTACTCTTGCAGGTAATTGGTAATACCAATTTTAAGTTGGTGCAGAAATTAACATAATTAAAACGCCACTGTCCAGCCGAAAATTGACCTAAATCATAGAACGAGCTTACTTCCAACACTCTGATAACAATCGACTGTTAAAACAGCAATAGAATTGGTATGACCAATTACATAAAGCATACAAATGGGAAGTCGACGTGCTAGCAGTTTTGGAAAAGAAATACAGAAAATGACAAAATTATCAGTCTATTTATTCACCAAAACGGCATATGCGAGCGTAAAAATGTAGTTAACTTTTAACAATCATTAATATTTCTGGTATCAAAAAAAGGCATACCTGATCGTATGCCTTATTTATTTCGCTTTTTTGAATTTACACTTTCGCTACAAATCAACGCTGTATAAGCAGTCTATATTTCACCCAATCAAAGCTTAGACCAGGATCGCTTTTTCTCAAGGGCGCAATATATTGATGACCGGTAATTCGTGGCGGGGTGATTTGAGGATAAGACTGCATAATCACCTCAGTGATCTCTGCAAGTGATTGATATTGCGCTTCTGTGTAGGCAGTAAATTCTGTCCCTTCAAGCTCGATACCAATGGAATAGTCATTACAACGCTCCCTGCCTGCGAAACTGGATTGACCGGCATGCCATGCTCTATCAAGAAAAGAAACAAATTGAACAACCTCGCCGTTTCTTTTAATCAAGCAATGTGCAGAAACGCCCATTTTGTGAATGACTTCAAAAAATGGATGTTCATTTGGGTCTAGCTTGCCAGTGAAGAAGTCCTCTATATATGGTCCACCAAACTGCCCAGGAGGCAAACTGATATTGTGTACCACCAGCAGAGAGATGTCGTTTATATCAGAGCGGGCATCAAAAAATGGTGACGGAACATGCTTTGCTTGTGTCAGCCAGCCATTCTCGATAATTGGGCGCATATCAACCTCTCTACTTTGCAAATTAACTGCTGAAATTATTGACACCGGAGAGTATCATTCGTTGCCATCTCCCTTTCAAGACAAGATTTGCGATGAAGAACACACACAACATTCAAGAACGCCTAGAATACCTTAAACAACAACTCCCTTTAGAGATCACTCGCTCTGTCGCTGATACCTTAAAAGAAGATCTAGGTGGCAGTGTCGACGCAGATAATGACATTACTGCATCTTTGATCCCTGCCGATGCGGTCAATACCGCAACGATTATTACTCGTGAGCATGGTGTGTTCTGTGGTCAAGCATGGGCTGATGAAGTTTTTAAACAGCTCGGTGGCAAGGTCAGCATTGAATGGCACGTAAAGGACGGCGATAAAGTCGAGCCTAACCAAACCCTTTGCACGCTGACAGGCCCTGCTCGTGACTTGTTGACTGGTGAGCGTAACGCAATGAATTTCATCCAAACGTTGTCTGGCTGCGCAACAGTTACCGCAGAGTACGCTGAAAAAATCGCGCATACTGAGTGTCGTCTACTAGACACACGCAAAACCATTCCTGGTCTGCGTAGCGCACTAAAATACGCCGTGACGTGTGGTGGTGGCTTTAACCATCGCATCGGCGTGTTCGACGCTTACCTCATTAAAGAAAACCACATTATTGCTTGTGGTGGCATCACTCAAGCCATCCAAAAAGCGAAAGAGCTTAACCCAGGCAAACCGGTAGAAGTAGAAACGGAAAGCTTAGAAGAGTTGAAACAAGCGATAGAGGCTGGTGCCGACATCATCATGCTCGATAACTTCACAAAAGAAATGATGCGTGAAGCCGTAGCGATTAACGCAGGTCGTGCCGCTTTAGAGAACTCCGGCAACATTACACTAGAGACTATCGCAGAATACGCAGAAACCGGTGTCGATTACATTTCGGTAGGCGCGTTGACTAAGCATTTAAAAGCGATGGATCTTTCGATGCGCTTCAAATAATAAAAGCAACACAATCTCAATTACTTCAACTAACTCAGTGAGTTGTGAGTAACTCATCATTTAAAAGGGCCAATTGGCCCTTTCTTTTTATCCACTCAAAAAATAGTACTACTCGCAAAACTCTGCATGCTATATGCAACTTTTCACCAAAGAGTTTTATCTCACTCGAGAGCCCATCTCTTCCCCATTTTCAACTCGCCTTAACTCTCCATAATCTTTCGCTAATGCAAGAGCATTATTAATTAAGGGTTAAAAATGAAAAACAGTAAACAAAAAAAACAACAGGGTTTCACCCTGATTGAATTAATGATTGTGGTTGGGATTATTGGAATTCTAAGCGCTTTGGCAGTACCTGCATATAAGAGCTATGTAATAAAAACAGAAGCTAACGCAGGGGTGAGTATTCCGAGAGCTCTTCTCACCAATATTGATATGTATATTCAAGAAGAAGGCTCATTTCCTGAGGACGCCCAAGCGGCTGATTTTGGTGCCGCTACAGATATGAGTGCGATGGGTACGCTGGCGTTTGTTAAGGATGGTGATATACAAACTGAGGGCACAACGACGTTTACTTACGGTGCTGAAGCTACTTTGAACGGGCAAGTTGTTACGTATACAAGAACAGGTGCAGGGTGGAAGTGTGAGCATGATATACCGGTAACTATGCTAGCTGATGATTTAAAGGGCTGTGAACGAAATGTTGGAACACCTTAAGTCTAGGTATTATGTCTAGAAACCTCTCAACCGTTCTTCGCCAAGCAGGAATACTGACCTTTTCCCAAGAAGAATCGTTGCTTGAGCAAGTCAAAGCTTCTGGCATTTCGATGCCGGAAGCTTTACTCAGTTCTGAATTATTGACATCAAGCGAACTCGCTGATCACTTAAGTTCTCTCTTTAGTTTAAATCAACCCGAGTTATCTCAGTACGATTACGCTTCGCTTTGTCAGCAACTTGGTCTTAGGGAATTAATCACACGGCATAACGCACTCCCACTCCACCGTACGCCTTCAACTTTATTATTAGCGGTTGCCGACCCCACGAATCAACAAGCTGAAGATGATTTCCGCTTTGCCACTGGGTTACAGGTTGAACTGGTCTTGGCGAATTTTCGTCAACTCAGCGCTGCGATTCGACGCTTGTATGGCCGCGCACTTGGGCAGGAAAAGTCTGGGCTAAAAGAGATCAACCAAGAAGAATTAGCCAACCTGGTTGATGTGGGCGCAGATGAAATCGACAACATTGAAGACTTGAGCCAAGACGAGTCGCCCGTCAGCCGTTACATAAACCAAATTCTGCTGGACGCTGTGTGCAAAGGCGCATCCGATATCCACTTTGAGCCTTATGAAAAGATGTACCGCGTGCGCCTGCGCTGTGATGGCATCTTAATTGAAACACAGCAGCCACCAAGCCACTTGAGTCGCCGCTTATCCGCTCGTATCAAAATCCTCTCTAAGCTTGATATTGCAGAGCGACGTTTACCACAAGATGGGCGTATTAAGCTCAAGTTGAATCAAGACACCGCAATTGATATGCGTGTATCCACGCTACCGACTCTATTCGGAGAGAAAATTGTACTACGACTGCTCGACAGCAGCTCTGCGTCATTGGATATCGACAAGCTTGGTTATAGCGAACAACAAAAACAATTGTACTTGGATGCGCTGCGTCGCCCACAAGGCATGATTCTGATGACAGGCCCAACCGGGAGCGGAAAAACCGTTTCTCTGTACACTGGGCTGAGTATCCTCAATAAGCCAGAAATCAACATTTCCACGGCAGAAGACCCAGTAGAAATTAACTTATCGGGCATTAACCAAGTTCAAGTTCAGCCTAAGATTGGTTTTGGTTTTGCCGAAGCCCTGCGCTCTTTCTTACGTCAAGACCCGGATGTGGTAATGGTCGGTGAGATTCGTGACTTAGACACCGCCGAAATCGCTATAAAAGCATCGCAAACCGGTCACTTAGTACTTTCAACCTTACATACCAATTCTGCGGCTGAAACGGTTATTCGTTTATCAAACATGGGCGTAGAAAGCTTTAACTTGGCCTCATCTCTTAATTTGATTATTGCCCAGCGCTTGGCCCGTAAACTGTGCTCGCACTGTAAACAATCACAAGAGCTTACCGTTCAGCTACAACATCTTGGAATTCAAGCAGGCGACAACATTTTTAAAGCCAATCCCGATGGATGTAATGAGTGTACCCATGGTTATTCCGGCCGAACGGGGATTTATGAAGTGATGCGCTTTGATGAATTTCTTTCCGAAGCGCTTATTAAAGGCGCCTCAGTACATGAACTAGAAAAACTCGCCATCGCAAATGGTATGAGCACGTTACAAATGTCGGGCATAGAAAAACTCAAACAAGGGATCACAAGTTTTAGTGAACTACAGCGCGTACTTTATTTTTAATCCTTTAATCAGCAGTCACCTCTATGAAAAGCACTACACCACAACTTAAAAACTTCCGCTGGAAAGGCATCAACAGTTCAGGCAAAAAGACATCTGGGCAAACCCTCGCGATGACAGAAATTGAAGTACGCGAGCGTCTAGACGCACAGCACATCAAGATCAAGAAGTTAAAGAAAAGCAGTATTTCGTTTCTCACTAAACTCAGCCATCGCGTGAAAGGCAGAGACATCACGGTGTTTACCCGTCAGATTTCGACGATGTTGATAACCGGTGTGCCCTTGGTTCAGGCTTTAAAATTGGTATCAGAGAATCACAAAAAAGCAGAGATGAAATCCATTTTGATGAGCGTGACACGCGCCGTTGAAGCAGGGACGCCCATGTCAAAAGCCATGCGCACTGCAAGTGAACACTTTGACCCACTCTATACCGATCTTATCGCCACAGGTGAGCAATCCGGTAACTTAGCAGAAGTGTTCGAGCGCTTAGCCACCTACCGAGAAAAAAATGAACAACTCCGTGCGAAAGTGATCAAAGCACTGATCTACCCAGCCATGGTAGTGCTAGTAGCGTTAGGCGTGTCGTTTATCATGCTCACCAAAGTCATTCCCGAGTTTGAAAAAATGTTTGTTGGTTTTGGTGCTGACTTACCGTGGTTTACCAGGCAAGTATTAGATCTTTCCGCCTGGACACAAAACTGGAGTCCGTTTATCGCACTAGGCTCCATGAGTTTATTCATTTCGGCGAGAATCCTCTCTAAGCGTTTAGATTCTTTTCGCTTAATGCTCAACCGCTCTGTGCTTAAATTTCCTGTCCTGGGCCCTGTATTATCAAAAGCCGCTATCGCCAAATTTAGTCGAACACTCGCCACAAGCTTTACAGCGGGTATTCCAATTCTAACCAGTTTAAAAACCACATCAAAAACCTCAGGAAACTTACACTATCAACTCGCCATAGAAGAAGTTTACCGTGATACCGCCGCAGGTATGCCAATGTATGTAGCCATGCGCAACTGTAATGTGTTCCCTGAATTGGTGTTACAAATGGTTATGATCGGTGAAGAGTCTGGTCGACTTGACGACATGCTCAATAAAGTTGCAACGATCTACGAGTTTGAAGTCGACAACACCGTCGACAACCTTAGTAAAATTCTAGAGCCATTAATTATCGTTTTTTTAGGTATCGTTGTTGGCGGATTAGTGACAGCAATGTACTTGCCAATCTTTAACTTAATGAGTGTATTGGGCTAGAATGAGCTGTTAACGCCTTTAAAACAGCATCTTGCTGATTTCACTCATCGCTCAAGAGACAAATATGGAAGTATTCCAGTACTACCCTTGGCTATTCGTTGTGTTTGCCACCATCTTCGGTCTTATCGTGGGTAGCTTCCTCAATGTGGTTATTTATCGACTACCTAAAATCATGGAACTAGAATGGCGACGCGAATGTGCCGAGTCATTTCCTGAATACAAAATAGAACCTCCTAAAGAAGTGCTGACCTTGAGCGTCCCACGCTCCTCCTGCCAGAAATGCGCAACACCGATACGTATTCGCGACAACATTCCTGTGATTAGCTGGCTGCTTTTAAAAGGCAAATGTCACAACTGTCAGGCAACCATTAGTGCACGCTATCCACTGATTGAACTGCTCACCGCGTTCTGTTCAGGCTTTATAGCTTATTACTTTGGTTTTAGTTACTTTACCGTTGCCCTACTCTTTTTTACTTTTATCTTAATCGCCGCAACATTTATCGATCTCGATACTATGTTGTTACCTGACCAATTAACATTACCATTAACTTGGGCTGGCATTGCCTTAGCATTAGTCGAAATAAGTCCTGTTACTCTACAAGATTCTGTCATTGGTGCTATTGCTGGTTACCTATGTCTCTGGTCCGTTTACTGGGGCTTTAAGTTACTTACCGGTAAAGAAGGAATGGGGTATGGTGATTTTAAACTACTAGCGGCACTAGGAGCTTGGCTAGGTTGGCAGTCACTGCCGATGATCATTCTACTTTCTTCTGTGGTTGGCATCGTATTTGGCATCATTCAACTACGCTTGCAAAAGCAGGGAATTGAAAAAGCTTTCCCTTTCGGTCCTTACTTAGCAATTGCTGGTTGGATAAGCTTAATTTGGGGCGACCAGATTTTAAACTGGTACTTTACTTCAGTTCTAGGAGTGTAAATGGCTTTGGTTATTGGTTTAACAGGTGGTATCGCTAGTGGAAAAACAACCGTCGCGAATCTGTTCAAACAACAATTTAAAATCGATATCGTCGATGCCGACATTGTAGCAAGAGAAGTTGTCGAGCCAGGTACTCCCGGCCTAAACGCGATTATTGAACATTTTGGTCACGATATCGTTCGTGAAGACCAAACTTTAGATCGCGCAAAGCTGAGAGAAAAAATCTTTTCGAATTCAGATGAAAAAGCATGGCTCAACGCACTGTTGCACCCGATAATTCGTGAAAAGATGATCGAAGATTTGCAGCAAGTCACTTCAGAGTATGCGTTACTTGTGGTGCCGTTGCTCGTAGAAAACAAGCTAGATAGTTTGTGTGATCGCGTTCTTGTCGTCGATGTAGAACCGAATACACAGATATCTCGCACGATGAAACGAGACAATGTGAGTGAAGATCAAGTTCGCGCCATCCTTGCCTCTCAAGCATCAAGAGAGCAAAGGCTCGCGCTTGCAGACGATGTGGTTAAGAATAATCCAAGTGACCCTGATCTTTTGCTTCAAATCACAGATTTGCACGAAAAGTACCTAGCCATGTGTAAGAAAAATCTGCGAAAATAGGAACGAAACTCACAAAGGCTTATGTCGATGACCACGCACAAATTTGAACATCCGTTAAATGAGAAAACTCGTATTTATCTAAGAGTGGAGTCTCTGCTGCGTCAGGCTCACTTGGCCTCTGGGTTTAGCGAAAATCATCAGTATCAACTGTTTTTCCGTGCGTTATTCGATATGGTTGAGATCTTCGAACAAATCCAACTGAAAAGTGAACTGGCTAAAGATCTTGAGAAGCAGCGGCTGTCGTACCGCCATTGGCTCAATGTTGATGGCGTCGATCAAGACGCATTAAATACCCTACTACAAGAGATAGATGTCGTTCATAGCCAACTAATGGGTGCTGAACGTTTTGGCCAAGCATTAAAAGAAGATCGCTTCCTAAGCTCTATCCGTCAACGCTTTAATCTACCGGGTGGTTCATGCTGTTTTGATCTGCCAGCATTACACTACTGGCTTCATCTACCTATTGAACGTAAAAAGCGTGATGCACAACAGTGGCAAGCAAGCTTAAAGCCCTTATCTGATGCGCTTTCGTTATGGTTAAAGCTCACTAGAGAAACCGGACATTTCAAAGCTCAAATCGGTCGTGCAGGTTTCTTCCAAAGCGACGCTGATGAAGCCAACATTCTAAGACTTCACATCCCAATGGAATATGGCGTTTATCCTATGATTTCAGGTCATAAAAATCGCTTTGCGATCAAGTTTATGTCGTTTGAAAACGGTCAAGCGTGCACACAAGATATTGAATTTGAACTTGCTGTGTGCAGCTAAGACGACACTTAGCCTCGCCTCCATAATCTAAAATTCAACGCTTTATTGCGCTTATATTGGATAAAATTTCGTAGCAGCAATAGCGCGTTGATTAAGCCATCTTTAATTCGTTTAGGTATACTACCCTTTAACACCAATTAGTAATGGGACGCTCAACTATGTCTAAAGTTACCATCGTTCAATGTCCACAATGTGGCGCCGACGTAGAATGGGGAGAACAAAGTCCTCATCGCCCTTTCTGCAGTAAACAATGCCAAATGATTGATTTTGGTGAATGGGCAGATGAAGAAAACACCATCCCAGGCGCACCCGATATGTCCGATAGTGATGGCTGGTCTGAAGACCAGTATTAAATTGAGACCTAGGGTAAAGGAATACCCTAGGTTCCTTCTTGGGGAACCTGAATCACGCTCCGTCGTCGCTGTCCAGAATGACGAATTTGAACCTCGGTGCTATATAATCTTTGACCATCATTTTCCGTCATTCCGAGGAGCCATAGCGACATCAGGAATCTACTCACAGTAAGGATGAAGCTAACAACTTAAACACTTGCATGCTCGACTAGTAGATTCTGAATCACGCTCCTTCGTCGCTGTCCAGAATGACGAATTTTAACCACGGTACTCTATAATCTTTGACCATCATTTCCTGTCACTCCGAGGAGCCATAGCGGTATCAGGAATCTACTCATAGCAAGGATGAAGCTAACAACTTAAACACTTACATTCTCAACTAGTAGATTCTGAATCACGCTCCTTCGTCGCTATCCAGAATGACGAATTTTAACCACAGTACCCAGTAATATTTGATCATCATTTCCCGTCATTCCGAGGAGCCATAGCGACATCAGGAATCTATTCACAGCAAGGCAGAGGCGTGGAGTGTACGTCAGTGCATGAGCATCGACAGTGCAGGTCGGGTGAAAAGAAACGAGCAAGCTAATTACACAAATAAAAAAACGGAGCCCTAAAAGGACTCCGTTTAAGATGAGAACGCTAGTTATAGCATTACTTCTTAGCAAGTTTCTCTTTGATACGAGCAGACTTACCAGAACGCTCACGTAGGTAGTACAACTTGGCACGACGTACTGCACCACGGCGTTTAACTTCGATGCTATCAACGATTGGAGAGTGTGTTTGGAACGTACGCTCAACACCTTCACCGTTAGAGATCTTACGTACAGTGAAAGCAGAGTGTAGACCACGGTTACGGATTGCGATTACAACGCCTTCGAAAGCCTGTAGACGCTCACGGTCACCTTCTTTTACCTTAACTTGAACTACTACAGTGTCACCTGGTGCAAATTTAGGTAGGTCTGATTTCATTTGCTCTTCTTCAAGAGCTTTGATGATGTTACTCATTTTTTAAATTCCTAGAATAAACTGATACTAAATAAATTAGGTTACTTTGCGTTATGTTCTTTAATGGCTTTATGCTCATTAATAAACTCAGCAAGTAATTGTTCCTGTTCGTCAGTCAGAGCTAGGTTTTCCAGGAGCTCTGGTCTTCTTAGCCAAGTACGGCCCAACGACTGCTTGAGTCGCCATTGACGAATGTCCTTGTGATTGCCTGACATCAGTACCGCTGGTACCTCTTTGTCATCCAATACTTCTGGACGCGTATAGTGAGGGCAATCTAACAAGCCATTTGCAAAAGAGTCTTCTTCTGCTGACGCGAAATCCCCTAGTACACCCGGAACAAACCGAGAGACAGAGTCGATTAACGTCATGGCTGGTATCTCACCACCCGTCATCACAAAATCACCAATCGACCATTCTTCGTCGACTTCAGATTGAATGATGCGCTCATCTACCCCTTCATAACGACCACAAATCAGAAGCAAGTTCTCATTCGTTGCCAGTTCTTCGACCCCTTTCTGGTCGAGCTTGCGACCTTGAGGAGAAAGGTAGATGACTTTCGTCTTGCCCGGTGAGGCTGCTTTCGCGGTATGAATGGCATCGCGCAAAGGCTGAACCATCATTAACATACCAGGGCCACCACCGTAAGGTCGGTCATCGACTGTGCGATGTTTGTCGTGAGTGAAATCTCTAGGATTCCAAGTCTCAATCGACAAAAGACCTTTTTTAACCGCTTGACCTGTTACTCCAAAATCAGTAACAGAACGGAACATTTCTGGAAAAAGGCTAATAACGCCAACCCACATGTTTATCTAGCTCTGTAATTTTGGAGATTAGAATCCAGGATCCCAGTCAACTTCGATCCGTTGAGCTTCGCGATCAACATTAATGATCACTTGCTCTTCAAGGAACGGGATTAATCGTTCCTTCTGCCCGAAAGCATCTTTAAGATTTGCTTTAACAACCAGAACATCGTTTGAGCCAGTTTCTAGCATGTCAGTAACGACACCTAGATCGTAACCTTTAGTAGTTACAACTTGCATCCCAAACAATTCGCGCCAGTAGAACTCATCTTCTGACAATTCAGGAAGTACCGCAGGGTCAATAGCAATTTCAAAGTTCGTCATTAGATGCGCGTCTTCACGAACATCCATGCCTTCCAGCTTAGCCACCATACCTTTGTTATGGCGCTTCCAGCTTTCTACTTTGTACTCAACCCACTTGCCCTTTTGGTTAATGTACCAAGGGCTGTAATCGAAAATGCTTTCAGCATTGTCTGTGTAGGAAAAAACTTTAAGCCAACCACGAATGCCGTAAGTAGCACCAAACTTGCCTACAACAATCTTTTCGTTGCTCATTGTTTCTTTACCTTTCATCGACATAAACTAGTTTCTACTTTTCAAGTAAAAAATTAAGCCGCTTTTTGAGCGTCTTTAACTAGCTTAGCAACACGGTCAGATACTGACGCGCCTTGACCAACCCAGTGGTTAACGCGGTCTAGGTCTAGACGTAGACCTTCTTCTTGACCTTTAGCAGTTGGGTTGAAGAAACCAACTTTCTCGATGAAACGGCCAGTTGCAGCGTTGCGGCTGTCCGCTACTACGATTTGATAAAATGGACGCTTTTTAGCGCCGTGACGTGCCAAACGAATGGTTACCATGTCGTCCTCTTTGCTTTCTCAAAAATAAAATTAACCCCAAAAACCATTCAAGAAATTAAACAGTTTGGGGTCTCGTGCCAAAATAAAGCTCCGGAATTTTACTCTTCTCCCGGAGCAATGCAAGGAGTTTAGTTACTTTTTCACCAACATAAATTGAATTTAAAGTTTGTGACGTACCTAACACCCTGAATCTATGCGTAATCGATTAATTAACGACCAAATGGGTTGAAGCCACCGCCACCACCCATGCCGCCCATCATGCCTTGCATGTTGCGCATCATGCCTTTCATGCCACCTTTTTGCATCTTTTTCATCATTTTCTGCATTTGGGTGAACTGTTTTAGTAAGCGGTTTACATCTTGAACCTGCACACCAGAACCAGCTGCGATACGCTTCTTGCGCGAGCCCTTGATAATTTCTGGGCGTTGACGTTCTTTCATTGTCATGGAGCTGATGATCGCTTCCATCTGTTTGAACATCTTGTCATCGACTTTATCTTTCACATTGTCTGGTAGCTGGGACATTCCTGGAAGCTTATCCATCATCCCCATCATGCCGCCCATGTTTTGCATCTGGCCTAGCTGTTCACGGAAATCTTCAAGGTCGAAGCCTTTCTTCTCTTTGAACTTCTTCGCTAACTTTTCTGCCTTTTCTTGGTCAACGTTGCGTTGTAGGTCTTCAATCAAAGACAGAACGTCACCCATGCCAAGAATACGTGAAGCAACACGATCTGGGTGGAACGGTTCTAGCGCGTCAGTTTTTTCACCGACACCCAAGAATTTGATTGGTTTGCCCGTGACATGGCGTACTGAAAGTGCCGCACCACCACGAGCATCACCATCAACCTTAGTTAGAACTACACCGGTAAGAGGTAGCGCATCGCCAAAGGCTTTTGCTGTATTTGCTGCGTCTTGACCCGTCATGGCGTCAACAACAAATAGCGTTTCTACTGGGTTGATAGCTGCGTGAAGATCTTTGATCTCCCCCATCATCTCTTCATCAATTGCCAAACGACCTGCGGTATCGACAATAAGTACGTCGTAGAACTTTTTCTTCGCATGGTCAATCGCTGCATTGGCGATATCAATAGGCTTTTGGTCTGGTGATGATGGGAAGAAGTCAACACCGATGTCTGATGCCAGTGTTTCAAGCTGCTTGATTGCCGCAGGACGGTAAACGTCGGCAGACACAACCAAGACTTTCTTCTTGTCACGTTCTTTTAGAAGCTTAGATAACTTACCTACCGATGTGGTTTTACCCGCACCTTGTAGACCAGCCATAAGAAGCACAGCAGGTGGTTGAGCAGCAAGGTTTAGCGCCTCATTCGACTCACCCATTACGGCTTCAAGTTCTGTTTGAACGATCTTGATAAATTCCTGACCTGGAGTCAGAGATTTAGAAACTTCTACGCCCACCGCTTTTTCTTTAACGCGGTTCACAAATTCACGAACGACCGGAAGCGCAACGTCAGCTTCAAGTAGAGCCATTCGGACTTCACGTAGGGTTTCTTTAATGTTGTCTTCGGTCAGACGACCTTTACCACTGATATTTTTCAGCGTTTTGGATAATCGATCCGTTAAATTCTCAAACATCTTTGTCTCTTCGCTAAAATGGCGATTAATTAGTGTGAGTATACATTAGCCAAGGTCTGAGTCATACCCGTACCGCTGTCCTATTCTTGTCTCTATTTATATATGGTGCGGTAACTTATTAATTTCAATATCTCATCTCTCACGATTGATGTCGGATATAACGTAGCCCCAAAGTGTAATGCAAGGTATAATTTCTCCATCGTGCACAATAATATTTAGGATTCATGGATAGCTTAATAGCCATCGCGGCCGCCATACTTTATGTCTTGGCGATTGCGACCATCATACCCGGACTCTCACAACAGTCAGGAATCAAAGCAAAAACAGTGTTTGCTAGTGCTGCCTGTGCGCTTGTTTTTCATGCGTGGATTTTGAGTGATCTGATCTTTGATGGTTCAGGTCAAAACCTGAGTATTCTCAACGTGGCTTCTTTGATCAGTTTTATTATTTCTCTGGTCATGAGCCTTGCTATGTTGAAAAACCGACTGTGGTTTTTATTGCCTGTCGTTTATAGCTTTGCTGCCATCAATTTATCTGCTGCCACATTTTTGCCAAGCACGTTTATAAAGCACCTAGAGAATGACCCTAAGCTACTCATTCATATTTCATTTGCGCTCTTCTCATACGCGACTTTAACTATCGGGGCACTCTATGCGCTTCAGTTGGCTTGGCTGGATCACAAACTGAAAGCAAAAAAATCTTTGGCGATTAACCCAAACCTGCCGCCTCTATTAATGGTGGAGCGTCAACTCTTCAAAATTATTTTGATCGGTAACTTATTGTTAACTGCCACGCTCATTACTGGCTTTGTCTTTGTGCAGGATATGTTTGCCCAAGGTAAGGCACATAAGGGCATTCTTTCTTTCATCGCTTGGGTGGTGTACTCAATACTGCTTTGGGGTCACTATCAAAAAGGCTGGCGTGGTAGAAAAGTCACATGGTTCGCTGTTGCAGGAGCAACACTGTTAACTCTGGCATATTTTGGCAGTCGCTTTGTAAAAGAAATCATCTTGAATTAAGGAGCTCTAGGGCTCCTATCCTTTATATTTTAGGCTAGATAAAATACAGTACGCCTTAACTCTTTGACTTAACGGACTTACTCAACCGTTATATAACCCAATACTTACAAGGAACAGCAACGTTTTGGACGACATCTCTACGGGTATCTTGTTTGCGCTACTCGCGTGTCTTATCGTCATATCAGGTTACTTTTCCGGTTCAGAAACAGGGATGATGTCTCTGAATCGTTATCGCTTAAAACACTTAGCCAAAAACGGGCATAAGGGTGCTAAGCGAGTCGAAAGACTATTAGACCGTCCAGATCGTTTGATTGGTCTTATTCTTATCGGCAACAACCTCGTTAATATTCTCGCGTCCGCGATCGCGACCATTATTGGTATGCGTTTGTATGGTGATTTAGGTGTCGCTATCGCAACCGGTGCACTAACTATGGTTGTATTGGTTTTTGCCGAGGTTACCCCTAAAACAATTGCAGCGCTTTACCCTGAACGTGTGTCCTACGCGAGCAGTATATTATTGACCATACTGATGAAGTTACTGTCGCCTTTAGTGATGCTTGTTAACTTTATTACGAATGGCTTTATCCGCTTACTTGGTGTAAGAGCGGATCACTCAGCAGAAGATCATCTTAGCTCCGATGAGCTGCGTACGGTGGTAAATGAAGCTGGCGGTTTGATCCCTCGCCGACACCAAGACATGCTAGTGTCTATTTTAGATCTTGAGCACGTCACCGTGAACGACATTATGGTCCCACGCAATGAAATTACCGGTATTGATATTAACGACGACTGGAAATCCATTGTTCGCCAGCTAACCCACTCACCACATGGGCGCATAGTTTTCTATCGTGACCAAATTGATGAAGTGGTTGGCATGCTGCGCTTGCGTGAAGCTTATCGTCTGATGTTGGAAAAGAACGAATTCAACAAAGAAACGCTATTACGTGCTGCTGATGAGGTCTATTACATCCCAGAAGGCACACCACTGAACGTGCAAATGTTGAAATTCCAACGCAACAAGCAACGTATCGGTCTGATCGTGGATGAGTACGGTGATATCATCGGTCTAATCACTCTTGAAGATATTCTGGAAGAGATCATTGGTGAGTTCACGACGTCAATTTCTCCAAGCCTCTCTGATGAAATCAGTCCTCAAGGTGACGGAAGCTTTCTTATTGAAGGCAGCACCAATATTCGAGATATTAACAAAGGCCTGAAATGGGATTTACCAACGGATGGCCCAAGAACGTTAAACGGCCTTATTTTGGAGCACCTGGAAGATATTCCAGAGAGCCATTTAAGCGTGAGAGTAGCGGGTCACCCAATGGAACTTGTTGAGATTGAAGAGAACCGAATCAAGCTCGTTCGTGTTTATCCGAAGAAGAAAAAATCGACATCCAAATAACCAAAAGAAAAGCCTGACTCATGTCAGGCTTTTTTACTTATTGGGGCAATATGCTTCTTAATGAGCACCTAGTCGATGCGCAACTCTTTTAACATCGACTCAGGCAAAGCAAGTTCATCATTTTTGTTCACCGAAACACCAGCATCCAAAATGTTCTTTGCGATCTGTTGTGCTTCTTTTAAAGAGTGCATTGCTGCCGTGCCGCATTGGTATTCGTTAAGTTCAGGGATCTTATTCTGACTTTCTACCTTCAGCACGTCTTCCATTGCTGCAATCCAAGCATCTGCGACTTGCTGCTCTGATGGTGTGCCAATCAGACTCATGTAAAAACCTGTGCGGCAACCCATAGGCGAAATATCGATGATCTCAACAGAATCACCGTTTAGGTGATTACGCATAAAGCCTGCATAAAGGTGCTCTAGGGTGTGAATACCTTTTTCAGAAAGAATGTCTTTGTTTGGCGCAGTAAAGCGTAAGTCGAAAACAGTAATCGTATCCCCTTTTGGGGTCTGCATGGTTTTCGCCACTCGCACTGCCGGTGCATTCATACGAGTGTGGTCCACGGTAAAACTATCGAGTAAAGGCATTACATCTCTCCTGATTGTAACTCCAGTACCTTTCGGTAATGGATAAATGTCATTCATCCCTACAGCACATGAACAGACTGTGGGCTAAAAGAACCAGCTGCTGTTGTCTTCTAATTCCTGACGACATTGCTTCAGCTGCCAGCCATAAGTTTTCGCTGTTTGTTCAACACGTCGAGCGACTTTGATTAAACTAGGTTTTCGATTATAAGTGCCTCGCTTATATCCACCTCGCCCTTCATGATAAGCCAGATACTGGTTATAGGGATCCCATAATGAAATCCCTAGCTGACGCCGTGTTTCATGAGTGTACCAACCGACAAACATCATAGAATCATCGAAGTTGGTACGAGAGCCCCCCTGACCTGTCGCATCTTGGAAGTCTTCCCAAGCAGGGTCTTGAGCTTGAGCATAACCATACGCACTGCTGACTCGTCCCCAAGGAATAAACCCTAGCAAATAATCTTTAGGTGGTTTTGCATCGTGCCGAAAGCTGCTTTCTTGTTTAATGATGGCCATAGCGACATGAATAGGGGTACCCCATTCATCTTCCATATCTTTGGCATCATCGTACCAACCGGATTTCTCTCGGAATATCTCGCATAAGTTATTCTGCTGCTTTGGCGGTGCCGTAGCACAACCTGCAAGTAACACGCTTCCAAGTACCGCTACTACTAACGACTTAATGTTCAACCCCACCAATCCTTAGTTAGTCATTACTGCTTCAGGTAAGCAAAGTAATCTTCCAAAAAATCATCAAAAGAAAGCGTGTCACTCTGCTCTGCTTGCTTTTGTTTTTCCACGGACGACGCTACTTCCGTTTCCATCGTATCTTGTGAGTAGTACTGATAACCGTGCGCTAGGTTTTCATCACGGTACTTCATACCAAGAGTGCAGCCGACTTTACCTAGCCCACCTAGATCTTTCGTTAGCTCTAATAGTTGACCAGAGATCGTTAGTTCTGGGTTATCAATCCATGTCTCGAGTTGATTACACACATCTTGGTATGCACTGCCACCAGCGGTCATATCCATTTGCTGTGCTATTTGACGTAACTCGACGAAAACTCGGTGTGCCCAATCTTGTAGAGATAGACGTTCACCTTGACAACCAATTTGCAGCATTAGACCTTTTTCTCGGCCAGAAACAATGACTTTATTCCAGTTATCGCGCCAACACTCTAATTCACAGTTATCCATAGGATCTGAGTCTGACAAGGCCGCCCAGGTAAGGAAGAGATCCAAGAATCGTACTTGCTCTTCATTTAAGCCCACTGCGCTGAATGGGTTAACATCTAGAGAACGAACTTCAATGTATTCGACACCACCGCGTCGTAACGCATCTGAAGGCTTCTCACCACTTTTCGATACACGTTTTGGACGAATCGGAGCGTACAGTTCATTCTCAATTTGTAAGATATTGGAATTAAGCTGGCGGTATTCACCATCCACTTTTACCCCAATTTTCGCAAACTCTTCTGATGGGTGGCGAATCGCATCACTCAAACCATCGAGGTATTGGTCAATGCTGTTAAAACCAATTTTCAGCACACTTTGAGCACTATTGGTATAGCCAAGATCGCTCAAACGCAAAGACGTCGACTTCGGCAAATATAATGTCCCGCCAATCTTCTCGAATGGCAGATCGGTTTCACGACCTTGAATAAAAGAGCCACATAACGCTGGTGATGCACCAAAGAAGTAGGGAATCATCCAGCCAAAGCGGTAGTAATTACGGATCAACGCAAAGTACGCATCAGACTTAGCATCTTGGCGGGCTTGTTCATCTTGCTCGCCATAGAGCGCATCCCAAAATGTTTCAGGAAACGAGAAGTTAAAATGGACACCTGAAATAATTTGCATCAGGCTGCCATAGCGACGCTTTAGGCCTTCTCGGTACAGCGTTTTCATTTTCGCTGCATTCGAAGAGCCATACTGGGCTAACTGAATATCATCCTCTGAGCCTACGTAGCAAGGCATTGATAGTGGCCACATTTTCTCTTCACCCATTTTGGTTTGAGTGAAATGATGGATATCTTTCAGCTGTGCCATCAGTTCTGGAATTTCATGTGACACAGGCGTAATGAACTCTAACAATGATTCCGAAAAATCCGTTGTGATCCATTGATTTGTGAACGCAGAGCCTAACCCTTCAGGATGAGGAGTTGTAGCTAGATGTCCATCCTGACGATAGCGCAAAGTTTCTCGCTCAACACCGCGTCCAAACTGCTTAAATACTTCGGGGTTTGATGCAACTTTTTTTAGTCGCGCAGCAAAATCAGTCAAAATGAGGTTCGCTTATATTGGGAGCAGGACACTTGTTACATAACACAAGTGTAAGCTAAGTTATTGATAGTTAATGCATCTAGATAAATAACCCACGAAAAGTTGCTTATCTAGATGAATAGCGGAGAAACGTTTCTCCGCTATTAAATGTGTACTCTATCGAATGATTTCAAGCTCTTCTACGTCTTTCCCCAACTTTTCTAATTGAGGACGCAACGATTTAGCATCACCAACGACGATAATTTGATAGTCATTTGGATCAAACCATTTCTGAGCCAGCGCATTCAACGTCTGCTTATCGACTTTTTCTACGATAGCGTTTCTTTGCTGCAAGTAATCATGATCGAGGTTGTACTTAAGAATATCACTGATGAGCTCCGCTTTTTGTGTTGGCGTTTCATATTTCAGTGCATCTTTTTGACCGACCGCTTGACGCATAAATTTCATCTCTTCATCAGTAATACCTGACTGCGAGTATTCATTTAGCTCATTTTCCATCTCAATGATCGAAGCAACCGTTGCATCCGCTCGTACTTGCGCGGTGAAAACCACCGAGCCTGTTTCTGGATTACCAGAGAAGTAGCCGTAAGCACCGTATGTGTAACCCTTGTCTTCACGTAGATTTTGGTTAATGCGGCTATTGAAGTTCCCAGCTAAGTTGAAGTTTGCCAGTTGGCTTAGGTAAAAATCGCCCGTTGCGTCGTAAGGCATACCTTGACGAACCATCATGACCACACTTTGCGGCGCTCCTGGTTTATCAACAAGATGGATCTTTTGCTCACCTAATGCAGCAATGCTTTGCGGTGCATACAATGGCGCAGCTTCATCTTGCCAGTTTTTCCAGAACGTCAGTTGCTGCTCAATTTCCTGTTTATTGATGTCACCAACAACGACGATTTGCGCACTTTGTGGCGTGTAATGCTTCGAGTAGAATTCACGGACATCATCCAACGTTAATGCACTGACACCTGCTTGCGTGCCGTCTTTTGGTCGAGCAAAAACCGAATCCCCATAGAGCACCTGGCGACTCGCTTGTGACGCCATCCAACTTGGATTTTGGTGCTCATATACCAGGCCTTCTAGCGCTTGCATTTTTACACGCTCGAAATCATCTTGATTAAATGCAGGAGACAGCAACATCTCTTCGACAATTTTTAACGTCGGCTCTAAGTTCTTTTCTAGAGCAGAAACACTGATGTTTGTTGTATAACCTGTGGCATTAACAGAGATAACACTACCTAGTTTATCAAGCTCAGCTTGAATCTCTTCGACACTGCGTTTCGTTGTACCTTCTTGCAACATCGCAGCGGTCAATTGGGCAAGACCTTCTTTACCCTTTTCAACAAAACGTGTCCCTGCAGGTAAACTAAATTGCATCATCACCGTCGGCGTTTCATCGCTAACTGCACCAAGCAGCTCTGAGCCATTCTTGAAATGTAACTCGTACAGCTCTGGCATCGTCGCTTTCACTGGTTCTCCTACTGGAGGTTGCAGTGAGCGATCGAAGTTATCGGTCGCACGACGATACGCCAATTGGTCATCGGAAATCTTCTCATATTCTGGCAGCGTACGCTTTGGTGTCACAAAGGTCGCAGGTTTTACGACAAGGTCTGTTTTTCCTTTTGGGACCACGCTTAGGGTCACTTTGTTCTTACCTTGGATAAAGTCCGTATACGCTTTTTCTACCGAAGTCGGCGTAACTGCACGGATTTGTTCAAGCTGTTGCTCAAGACGATCAGGATCGCCGAAAAATGTTTCGTTGGAAGCCAACTGAGTCACTTTACCTTTAACGCTTTCTAGCGCAAAAATAGCATCCGCTTCCGCTTTACCCTTCAACTGCTCAAGGCGATCTTTTGTCACGCCTTTTTCCGCAAACTGATTAAGTGATTGTAAAAGCTCGTCGTACAGTTTTGATAGGTCGCCTTTGTCTCCAGAATCACCCATTGCGTAAACGTAAAAGTTACACGCCAGTTCAGCACAATCATGGAATGAACCAGCATCGACCGCTTTTTGAGTCTTCACTAGGTCTTGGTAGAGCACGCTGTTGGTACCGCCACCCAATACTTCTGATAACGTGTCGAGAGACGCTTGGCTTTCTTCGCCGTTGTAGGTTGTTGGCCACGCGATCATCACCATAGGTTGTTGAATACGATCTTCTAGCGTGATGTATTTGTCTTCTTGCAGTTTTGCAGGTTGTTTCGGCGCATTTTCAACCTCAGGACCACGAGGAATCGAACCGAAGTACTTATTTACCCACTCTAGAGTTTGTTCAACGTCTAAGTCACCACCGATCGTGATAGTCGCATTGTTTGGGCCATACCAACGCAAGAAAAACGCTTTGAGGTCGTTCACATCAACACGATCAAGATCTTCAACATAACCAATGGTTTGCCACGAATACGGATGACCTTCAGGATATAGCGCTTCGGACATGCGCTCCCAAATTAAGCCATAAGGACGATTATCGTAACGCTGAGCTCGCTCATTTTTTACAGTCGAACGCTGAATTTCAAATTTGCGTTGAGAAACCGCATCCAACAAAAAGCCCATACGGTCAGACTCTAACCACAGCATTTTCTCGAGCTGGTTAGCAGGGACAGTTTCAAAGTAGTTAGTACGATCGCGGTTTGTAGTACCATTTAATGTGCCGCCAGCCTCCGTGATGATTTTGAAGTGCTCTTGGTCACCAACGTTCTCTGAACCTTGGAACATCATGTGCTCAAAGAAATGCGCAAAACCAGACTTACCCACTTCTTCACGAGCTGAACCAACATGGTAAGTCACATCCACATGGACCAATGGGTCAGAATCTTCAGGAGCTAAGATCACCGTTAAACCATTATCGAGTTTATACTTTTGGTATGGAATCTTAACTTTGCCTTCTTCAGCTTTCGATGACTCAACGAAAGTTACCCCTTTCGGCAGTGATGAAACTGGCGTATTTGATGCACAGCCCGTGATCACCAACAGTGAACACGCGCCAACCCAAAACATCTTCATGTACTTTCCTTAAAATAATCCGAGATAGATGGCCGCAAGTAAGCTATACCTAGCAGCCTTTCCTAAAAATATTAAAATCACGCAAGGCAGAAACTTCATTCTTAGCCACCCTGCGGCTAAACACAGCGGGTCTCCTATTACAGGTAACCAGCTAAAAAATAACCCCCAATAGCCATACTTAGAGAGCCACTTTAATGCGGTATGACCGTGCTTTTCCTCTTGTGCTTTGTTGGGAATCCACAAGCCAAGCCAATAATTTGTTAAGCCACCAAGCGTATTACCGATAGTAGCGACCATAACAATTGAAGAAACGGAGTATTGATTTAATGAGAGAGTGGCAACTAAGCCCGCCTCAGAACCACCAGGCAACAACGTGGCACTGAGAAAACCGGTCATGAAAAGCACCCATAATGCTGAATCTGAAAACCAAAGCGCTAAACTTTCAAAACTCGTGTTAAATGCTTCTAGCATGTCATATCAAGCAACACCTTGCCTCTGGTTCTTCCTGATTCGACCTGCTGGTGAGCACCAATGACATCACTCATAGGATAAACCTGTTGAATTTCAGTCTTCAGTAAGCCAACGCCGACCATGTACAACAAGGTATCTAACTGCGCAGGGTCTGGTTCAACCAACATGCCACTAGCCTCAAAGCCTAGGAGTTTGGCTTTTTCACAAATCAGCTCAGCTGTGATGGTTGGAACGGTGATGACTCTCGCATTGTCTTTCAGGCATTTAAGCGCATCTAACGCAGCATCTCCGCCTACTAAATCAATCAAAACATCAACATCTTCAACACGTTCTGACACTGGTGCAAATTGATAGTTCACTGCATGAGCACCGAGCGTCGCAAGGTAATCTAAATTTCGTTCACTGCAGGTTGTAAAGACTTCCGCTTTCGTCGCGATCGCAATTTGTACCGCGAGGTGTCCAACACCACCGGCTCCAGCGAGGATAAGTACGCGATCGTTTTCCGTCACATTAGCCTTACTGAGAGCTTGTGCCGCAGTTTGTCCCGCCAACGGTAATGCAGCAGCTGCCTCCAAAGTTACGGAGCTAGGAACATGACTTAACTCAGTTTCTGGAACACATATGTATTGGCTGTAACCACCGCCTCGAACTGGGAAACCAATAAATCCAGCCACCTCATCACCTTCATTAAAACGTGATGCCCCCTCTCCACAAGACATCACTTTTCCTGAGATGTCGTAACCTGGCACCCAAGGTAAATTATCCTTATTCTGCGCTGCCGCCCAACCGAGCCCAGCTCGAGTTTTGACATCAATAGGATTTACGCCTGAAAAAGCGACTTTTACTAAGACTTCACCAGGCTGTGGTGATGGTGTAGAAGCATGTTGAATCGCGAGTACGTTGGCATCACCAAACTCAGTGATAACGATCTGTTTGTGTTCCATAAACCATTCCCTGCAAGAAAACAAAAAGGGATGCGAAAGCATCCCTTTGACTATAAACCATTTTGTTAACCTAAGTTAATCGTGATTTTGTAAATTGGTTGATCATTCCATTTTCAATAATGTCTAACCAACAAGTGCTAACAATATACCAGCCGCAACGGCTGAACCCAGCACACCAGCAACGTTTGGTCCCATCGCATGCATTAACAAAAAGTTTTGCGGGTTAGCTTGTAAACCAACTTTGTTTACGACTCGCGCGGCCATTGGTACCGCAGAAACGCCAGCCGCACCAATAAGTGGGTTGATGTCTTCTTTCGAGAACTTGTTAAGCAGTTTCGCCATCAGGACGCCCGCACCAGTACCGATACTAAATGCAACTGCGCCTAACCCCAAGATACCTAACGTTTCTAGGTTCAAGAACTGCTCAGCTTGCAGCTTAGAACCAACACCAAGACCTAAAAAGATAGTCACTATGTTGATCAATTCATTTTGAGCAGTTTTCGATAAACGATCCACCACACCAGCTTCACGCATCAAGTTACCCAAACAGAACATACCAACCAATGGCGTAGCTGAAGGTAAGAACAGAATCGTCATCAGTAATACAGCAAGCGGGAAGATGACTTTCTCCCATTTACCAACATGACGAAGCTGAGCCATCTTAATTTGACGTTCTTCCTTGGTTGTCAGTGCTTTCATGATTGGTGGCTGGATGATCGGCACCAATGCCATATAGCTGTATGCCGCGACTGCAATCGCACCTAGCAGATCTGGAGAGAGCTTACTCGCTAAGAAAATCGCTGTTGGCCCATCAGCACCACCGATGATCGCGATAGACGATGCATCCGCCATGGAAAACTCCATGCCAGGTACATAGTTGAGTAAAATAGCGCCAAACAGTGTTGCAAAAATACCAAACTGCGCAGCCGCACCTAACCACAACGTTTTTGGGTTTGCGATCAAAGCACCAAAGTCGGTCATCGCGCCCACACCCATGAAGATCAATAGCGGGAACACACCCGATTCAATCCCAATGTAGTAAACGTAGTAGAGCAAGCCACCAGGCTCAGTAAAGCCAGCATTTGGAATATTCGCCAAAATAGCACCGAAACCAATCGGCAATAACAGTAAAGGTTCAAATCCTTTTTTAATTGCCAAAAACAGCAAGGTACAACCAACCAGCATCATACAGATTTGGCCGAACTCGAAGTTAGCGATCCCTGTTTCTGCCCAAAGGGTTAACAATCCGTCCATGATACTCCCTTACGCCAGGCTCAACAGAGGCGCACCTACTGTGACAGCATCGCCTTCTTTAACGTTCAGCTCTTGAACCACACCACCACGCGCCGCTCGTACTTCAGTTTCCATTTTCATCGCTTCAAGGATGAGCAATACATCGCCTTCAGCTACCTCAGCACCAGGTTGAACATTCACTTTGAAGATGTTACCTGCAAGAGGAGCAGGTACCGCTTCTGCTGAAGCATTAGAAGGTGCGCTAGGTGTAGCCGATTTTGCCGGTGCATTAGAAGGAGCAACAGATGTCAGTTCACCTTGAGGGCCAACTTCCACCTCATACACCTGCCCGTCAACACGTACACTATAAGTTTCTACACCACCAGTTGCTGGTTGAGCTACAGGTACAGCAGGCTTCGCAGCTTCTAGCGTTGGTGCAGGCTCAAATGCTTCTGGGTTTTCACGATTCTTAAGGAACTTAAGCCCAACTTGAGGGAAAAGTGCATAAGTGAGTACGTCATCAACACGCTCACTTGCTAGCTTAATGCCTTCTGATTTCGCTTTCTCCATCAGATCAACCGTAAGCGTCTCCATTTCAGGCTCAAGTAAATCGGCAGGACGACAGGTAATTGGCTCTTTACCATCAAGCACTTTCGCTTGCAGTTCTGCATTTAACTCGGCTGGCGCTTTACCGTACTCACCTTTCAATAGGCCAGCGGTTTCCTTGGTAATACTCTTATAGCGCTCGCCAGTAAGAACGTTAATCACCGCTTGCGTACCGACGATCTGTGAAGTTGGAGTCACCAATGGAATGAAACCAAGATCTTCACGTACACGAGGGATCTCTTCTAATACTTCATCAATGCGATCCGCAGCGCCCTGCTCTTTCAACTGGCCTTCCATATTGGTCAGCATACCACCAGGCACTTGAGCAATCAGGATGCGTGAATCGACTCCTTTTAACTGGCCTTCCCACTTCGCATACTTCTTACGTACCTCACGGAAATATGCGGCGATAGGTTCCAGTTGCTCGAGTTTCAAATTGGTATCTCGCTCGGTGCCTTCTAGCATAGCGACTACCGTTTCAGTCGGTGTATGGCCGTAGGTACAACTCATTGAAGAAATCGCAGTATCGAGAATATCAATACCGGCTTCTACTGCTTTTACCGCTGTTGCTGTAGACAGCCCCGTTGTTGCATGACAATGAAGTGCCAATGGCACATCACAAGACGCTTTGATACGCGTGATAAGCTCTTCCGCTTCATAAGGCTTAAGTAAGCCAGACATATCTTTAATACACAGCGAGTGACAACCTAAATCCTCTAGGCGTTTTGCCAAGTCAACCCAAGTGTCTGCGTTATGCACTGGGCTCGTAGTGTAAGACAACGTACCTTGAGCATGCGCACCAACATCAACCGTTGCTTTAACGGCTTTCTGGAAGTTTCGCACGTCATTCATTGCATCAAAAATACGGAATACATCCATGCCGTTAGCATGCGCGCGTTCAACAAACTTCTCTACTACGTCGTCGGCATAATGGCGGTATCCTAAAAGGTTTTGACCACGCAGTAGCATTTGCATTGGTGTATTAGGCATCGCTTTTTTTAGTTCACGTAAACGCTCCCAAGGGTCTTCTCCTAAGAATCGAATACAAGAATCAAATGTTGCACCACCCCAAGTCTCTAGAGACCAGTAACCAACCTTATCCAACTCAGCTGCGATAGGCAGCATATCCTCAATACGCATACGCGTAGCAAATAGTGATTGATGGGCATCACGAAGGACCACATCAGTAATAGCTAGTGGTTTAGACATGCTCTTAAACTCCTTTTTAATCCTAGTTCGGCTACTTCGCGAATGAGGCGCGATGTTTATGAATCGCAGCCGAGATCGCCGCCACTACTTGTGGACTAACAGCTGAAGAGGTTGATTGAATATTAGTGTTTGTTTTTGGTGCTGCGATCGGCTCTGGTACTTCTTCTGGTACCAATTTCGACATTAACCGAACGAGATAAACAAGAATAGTGAGGAAAATAAATACGACCGCCATCCCCGTTAGCATCAGGGTGGCCGCATCTACTAGCAGGCTTCCTATATTAGTCATGTTGCTTCCTTTCTTTGTCATCCTGACAACGTGCAGGACTTTAATAGTGTCAAATCCCGACCCATGGATTATCTCGATTGGTTAAATTTTGTCAATTTTGTTTAAGGAAGGTTTGTAGTAATCCTGATAAATGATTATTTATTCACTACCCAGATCACAGTTCATGACAAAATAATCACTTCAAATCGCTACCACCTTATGAACAGAGTAAAGGAGGACATAAATAAAAACTGCGATTTAGATTTCAAAATCAAATCGGTACTCACGCAGTAAAAACCAACAAAAACAAAAAGATGAATAAAATTAACAATTAATAAACAAATAACAAACAAAGTAACTACATAAGAGTAATTGAAATGAAAAATGGAAGTCAGTGTATAGGAGGGATAATCAGGATGATTTCACACGATGCGACAGAAGCTTGATAGCAAATTGCTTAGATACGCACATATTCGCTTTTAAAAAAGAGGAACATAGGCTCTAGTGATCCTACGCCATATTTCAGATGTCTAGATACAAAAAAGCCTCGCAATTGCGAGGCTGTTTCAATGAGTGGCGCGTCCTGGAGGATTCGAACCTCCGACCGCCTGGTTCGTAGCCAGGTACTCTATCCAGCTGAGCTAAGGAC